>UQFW01000028.1 GCA_900540405.1 Candidatus Avelusimicrobium faecicola
GCTTACCAACAGTTGTACATCTACAAATACAGCTCTACGGTGTCTAACAGTTTATCCCCCTGGTCATACACCTTCACCGTCATCTTCCTATCCACAATCTTCCCCTGTGCATAGTGGTACGCCGCCACATAGCGGGCGGTGGAAGCATCACTGGAGGCCCGCTTCTGCGGTTGCGCACCGCCGCCGCCCAGCGTCATATACACCACCCCGCGTTGGTTCGGCTCCCCGCGCCACATGGGGAAAGTGCGCTCATAATCGGCCGCGTTGCCTTGCAACACCAAATTTACTTTATAATCTTCAAACAATTTGGAAAGTTTGGCGAACGCCTCGTTATTGGCGGGGGTGGCCCCGGTGGAATAAAGCGGCGCGTTGATTACCACAATCTTCCATTTGCCGTCCACATTGGTTGTTAAACTGGTTTTAAGCCACTTGATTTGCGCGGAATTTTCTTCCAAGCTGGGGGCCCAAACGGCGCCGTAAGTGGTGTTGGCATCCAAAAAGATAAACCGCGCATTGGCCGTATCAAACGAATAATATTTGGGCGTTCCCGTCCCCCAACTCATATTATGGAATTGGGAATAGTTCGCCCGCAAAAACGGCTTACTGCTTTTTTCCGCCCGGTTGGGGCCGTACTCGTTGGGGCCCAACGCCACCAAAAGCGGGTTGCGGGCCAAAACATCCTTAAACGGGGTGAAAAATTCGCGGTCGGCATCACTATCCAACCCGCTATGGGTCAGGTTGCCGGTATGGATTAAAAAATCCGCCGTGCGCGCTTTCATGCGGGCCGCTAACTGCATACGCGCCTGCTCGGCCGGGTCCGGCACCGGCAAACCGTCCGGCCCGGCGGCGGGTTCAGCGGCGCCCGTGTTGCCAATGGCTAAAAATTGCACCTCTTTGCGCTCCGGGGAGAACAGCGTTTTGAAACTGCCCTCTACCGGGTTTTGCACACCGTCTTGGGCGGAGTTTTCCACATACAGGCGGTAGCAATACTCCTGGTTGGGCACTAACCCATACAAAACGGCTTTGTGGCGCGTACCGGCCGGAGTAATCGTCATCAGCTGATTACAGCGCGGGGCGGGGCCGTATTCCAACCACGCGGGGGTGGAGTCGCTAGTCTGCCAATGCAAAATCAACGTGGTTTGGGTGGGGTCTTCCAAATAAGGCCCGCGGATAATTTGCGCCGCACCGCCCGGCAAGGCGGCCGACACCAATAAAATAAAGGGTAAAAAAAGTTTCTTCATACTTTTTATTTTACTAAAATATGCTCCCCAATACCGCATACCCGCCGAATATCTTAAATAATCCGCGCCAGAAGGGCTTAAATTTTGGTAAATTAATAGTATGAGAAAATTATTTTTTACTATTTTTGCTTTAGGTTTGCTGGCTCCGGCTTTGCAGGCCGATACTGTGGATGCAAAAGCGTCCTATTTGTGGTCTAACCGCATTAATCAGGGGATTGCCTCTTTTACCGTTAAGCCGTCTATGCTTACGGAAATAGGTGTTGCCGGGCGTTATGTAAAAGACCGCAACGACTACGCCTACGGGCGGTTTAAGGACCCGATTTACTCCGTCTACCTGCCCATGCGGCTGGAACTGGAACTTTTAGACGTGGAATTAACCCCCTTTTATTATTTTGAAAACGATTCCGCCGAAAACGCCTCCTATCAAAAAGCCTCCGGCTATGGGGCCACTTTCGCCCTGACGGTGCTGATGGAAGACGACCAAGTAAACGATATTTACACCCACGCCCGCGTAGGGGCGGCCTATGCCAAACAAGACGGAACCTTATTCAAAAATAATGCCGCCGGAGAAAACACCTCGTACGCGCAAGCGGCCTACTTTTTGCATTTAAGACAAAGCCTGTTCCAGGCGTACCGCTTTGACGTGATGGGGGCGGCGTTCCAATACCCGGACGGCATTAAAGATGTAAATGCGTTCCGCGGGGTAATGAACCAGCAGGATTTAGTATCCCTGCAAACGCTGGACGTGACGCGCGATTTGCGCAAGTATTCCGTGGGCGGGCGTTTTACGCGCACCTGGCAAGACAAACCCTCGGCCCTGTATTTCGGTTATTCTTTTACGGAAAATTACACGGCCGACCCGGACCACTCTTTCTTATTGGGCAATTCCTTTTTAATTGTTAAAAATGTATATGTGGATATGGCCTACAACCATTTGGAAACTTCCGGCCATAAAAACAAACGCGACGTATTTTACGTCAGCGCGAACTTTTCCTTTTAGGGCGGCATGTTATGAGTGAACAGGATAAAACTATCAAAGACCCCTCCGGCAAAATTTTGTCGCTGGTGTCGCACAAATTAAAAACGCCGCTTTCCATTATCAACGGCTACTCGGAAGCTATTTTATCCCAAGCCG
The DNA here is from genome assembly GCA_900540405.1 of Candidatus Avelusimicrobium faecicola. GTDB lineage: Bacteria > Elusimicrobiota > Elusimicrobia > Elusimicrobiales > Elusimicrobiaceae > Avelusimicrobium > Avelusimicrobium faecicola. The sequence goes on from UQFW01000028.1 coordinate 2,377, forward strand.
GGAAAGAGAAATTTTCCCCCTTTGCGGCCAAAGCCTTGGAAGAAATCAACAAACAAGGGCTTAAAATGGCCGAACTCGTGGATAAACTGCTAACCTATAACAAAGTATCCCGCATGAGCGTAAAAGAGCTTAAAAGGGAGGCTGTCCCCTTAAAAGCACTGGCTAAAGAATGTGCCAGCGCGGCGATTGCCAAAGATGACGACTCCGTGGCCGTATCTTCGGCCGAGCCCACCGCCAAACGCGGCACTTATATAGAAATTGACTGCTCCGAAAGTTTAACCATTCAAGCCGATAGGGAAATTTTGAAAGCCATGTTGGAAGAAATGTTGGATAACGCCATTAAATTTAATAATAAAATGGAAAAAATTATTAAGGTACAAGGCGCCAACCACGGCGACAGCATTTCTATTTCCGTGCGGGATTACGGCGCCGGCATCCGCCCGCAGGATGTGCCGCATATTTTTGACCCGTTTTATCAGGTGGATGACTACTTTACCGGGCAAATTAACGGGTGGGGCTTGGGCCTTGCCATGATAAAACGCGGAGCCGAATTGCACGGCGGGACCGTCAATGTAGTGTCGGACCGCGGCCTGGGCTCTATTTTTACCATTACATTACCGATACAATGAACGCACTGGATTACTTACATTATGCCGCCGGAGCATTAGACACTTTCCGCACCCAACTGGTGGCAGATACGGCAAAAATTGCGGAATTTACCCGCCGTTTGGAACAAATATGCAGCCAACTGCATAAAAATACGGAAGTGCGGGACACCGCCTTTGCCACGGAATTTAACAGCTTCTGCCTGGATTTACGCACCCGGACCGACCAACACACCACCGTATGGGCCGCCGTCCGCGCCGAAGTGAGAAAATGGACCCGGGCGGATTACCAAACGGGTTTGGCACTGCCGGCTAAAGGGTTCAACAATAAGGCCAAAACTTTTTCCCGCGCGTGTGACGAATTTACCACCGCTTATTATTCTTTTTACCGTATTTACAAAGGCTATACCGCCCAAAAATTGAATGTTTTTCTGCTGAGCGCCTGCAACACGGATATTAACAACATAACGGATAAAATTTTATTTTTAGCGCGGGAAATAGCCAAAAACGCAGAACGCTTCCGGGGGTAGCTATGCTGAGTAAAGAAAAACCGTTTTACTACTATCAAAAAATGGGCACCATTTGCCTGACGATTATTGCCGCCGGAGTAGTGACGGCTATTTTGGTCTATACCAAAGCGGTGCTGATTCCGCTGGTAATTTCTATTTTTCTTTACACTATTTTAATGCAAATGACCCGCCTGCTGCACAATAAACTTTCCTTTCCCAAGTGGCTGGCGGTGGCGGTATCCATTATTGTTTTTTTGGCATTTTTTACGGCGATTGTTTTGTTTACCGTCAATTCCGTCGGCGGGTTTTTGAAAGGGGCGGAACTGTATAAAGAAAACCTGCTGGGCACCGCGGCGGATTTAATTTCCCGCGCACAAGCCCATGGGATAGACATAGACAAAACGTCCATACTTTCTTACTTAAAAGAACTGCCCGTATTTAACTGGCTGAAAAACTTCGGCGGTAAATTATTTTCTTTAATTTCAAACAGCACGCTGATTATGCTGTTTATCATTTTCTTTCTTTTGGGCGGCAAAAAAACGCCCCCCATTACCAATGAAACCATTAAAGAAATGATGAACAATGTATCTATTTATTTATCCGTAAAAACGATTACTTCCCTGGCAACGGGCCTGATTATTGCCATCATTTTACTGGCGTTCAAAGTAAAACTGGCCCTGCTGTTTGCGCTGTTTGCGTTTCTGCTTAATTTTATACCGAGTGTAGGCTCTATTATTGCGGTATTGCTCCCGGTGCCGGTGTTATTTTTGCAGTTTGGCCTGGGCGGGCATTTGTGTTTGATTGTAGGCTTGCTGACCGCTACGGAATTTATTATCGGCAATTTAATTGAGCCCCGCTTTTTGGGCGACGGTATGGACTTGCACCCGGCGGTGGTGATTGCCTCTTTAATTTTTTGGGGGCTTGTATGGGGCGTGCCGGGGGCGTTTTTGTCCGTGCCGATTACGGCTTCCGTAAAAATCATTTTAAGCAAAATAAAACACACCCGCCCGGTGGCAGAATTACTGGCCGGGAGATTACCCCATTAAAATTTTTTCCGCCAGCAAAGAACACAAAAAGCCCCGCCGGTTTGGCGGGGCTTTTTTATAAGCGTTTGATACATCTATACGACTCAATGCGTGGTTTGACGGCATACATTGGTGGAGTTTTTATAAGCGTTTAGTGCATCTATACAACCCGGGTACATCAAAAAACCCCCGCTTTTTAGCGGGGGGTTTTTATAAGTTCAAAGCATTACTGCATTTCTTCGCGCACTTTATTAAACAAATTGCTGGCCGTTGCGCGGGTTAAAAAACTTTCCCATTCTTGTGGGGACATTTCAAAATCGTCCATCACAATATAAGAAATTTCCCGCGACGCATCTTTCCCCAGCGGTTTGTTTTCTTTCAGGTATTCGCGTTCCAGCTCCACATAGCGGCTGGCCACGGCATAATCAATATCATCTTGGGAATAGGCCGTTTGCGGGGTCACTTCCGGCGCGGTTTCTTCCACCGGGATAGTAAGCGATTGAGGCGGCAAGACGGAGTCCGTCAAGTCCGTTTCCGGGGCGGCCTGCGCGTCCGGCGCGGTTTGGGCGGCCGGGGCGGGTTTATCTCCGGCAGGCGGCAAGACTTCCCCGCGGGCGGGCGGCATGGAAGGATGAATCTGGGGTTGTTCACTCCGGGGGGTATTTACCACACGGCCCGCAAGCAGGTTGGAACAAGCGCTCGGATTCACAATAAAATAAATACTTAAAATAATAAAAACCAATACGGCGGCTTTACCAAATATTTTTAACACGTTAGAGCCTCCTATGTAGATAGAATACAATATTTTGGGCACTTGGTTAAAATTTTTATCATGGGGCGGGCTCGGCGGGGGTGGCCGGAACGTGGTTTTCCCCTTGCAAAACGCGCACGCTCTGCACATATTGGGGATTACTGAAAATCTGTTCCACCGCGGCGGAAAACTCCGGTTTTTTCATATATTTTTGAACCACCTGCGCCACTTGCGGGTGGCTTTGCATTAACTCCTGCAACCGGGGGCCGCTTAAATCCGCTAGGTCTTTGGCCTGCCCTTGCGTGGCGGAAGAAAGCTCCCGGTTGAATTGTTGCATAACGGGGTCTTTGGCATAGTCGGCCAAAATGGAACGCACGGTTAAATCCGCCTGTTCGGCCTCTTGTTGGGGCGAGAGCGGGGCATCTTCCAAAAATACATCTTGGCTGTTTTCCGGCGCATAACGGATGGGCGGCGGGGTGAAATCCGCCTGCGGGGCCGCCATAGAAACAGGCACCTCTTGGAAGGTGGGGGCCTCCAAGGCGGCCTGCCGCTCCCGGTACTGCGTAAAAGCACGGTAGCCGTGCAGTGCCCCCATAAGCACCGTCACGGCTACCATAATTCCAATTAAAAAATAACTGGTTTTAGACATTCTTTTTTATAAGACTTCCAACAATTCCACCGTAAAAACCAACGTGGAGTTAGGCGGAATAGGCCCCAACGGGCGGTTGCCGTAAGCGGTATCCGCCGGGCATACAATTTTGGCTTTGGCGCCGGGCTTCATGGCTTGAATGGCCTTCGTCCAGCAAGGCACCACGTCCGTCAAAGCAAAGCTGGCCGCTTCGCCGCGGTCATAAGAGCTGTCAAACTTAGTTCCGTCAATCAGGGTGCCTTCGTAATTTACTTTTACGGTAGCATCCGCCTTGGGGGCTTTGCCTTTGCCCGCGCGGGAAAGTTTAATCATGGCGCCGTTATCCAATTTTTTAACGCCTTTTTCTTTGGCGAAGTTATCCATATATTCCTGTTGCAGGGCTTGGCGTTTTTGGTCAATCAGTTCGGCATCCTGGCGGTATTTTTCAATAATTTGGGGTTTGTAATGTTCCAAATCCGTCTGCGGTTTTTTATTGAGCAAGCTGTCACGCATTCCCTGGGATAAGGCTTTATAGTCGTCTTCATTATCCAAAATTAATTGTTTTTTCAGGTTATCCCCCAACAAAAACCCCAACGAATACAACATTTTGTTGCGTTCGGCCGGGTCTGCCTGGGTGGCGGCGGTATCCGCCGTTTGCGCGCCCAACAGGCACGGCACTAACAATAAGGCTAATATCCAATATTTTTTCATTTGTGTTCTCCTATCTTATTTTCAAATACGTCAACATTCTTTGCGAAATTTGTTGGGAGGCTTTTTCCCCCACGCCCTGCATACTGCGCCGCAGGGAATCCGCCGCGCGCGAAGTGCCCGCCCTATCCTGCACATGAAAGCGCGCAAAGGTGACCCCCAGCGTTTCGTCCACCATACTTACGGAGGCCCCGCTGGAACACCATTCCAACCCTTTTACTTTTTCGGATTCGTACCCGTCCACGGTGGTTTCCACCCGCACCGTTAGCGGCGCATCCGTGGCGGAAGCATCCGCCACGCCCAGGCCCAACCGGTTCAGCGCATCCGTAATCAACGCGGTAAGCACCAAATGTTGCGGCCCTTGGGTTTGGACAGATACCTTTACCGCGCCCATGGCGTTTTTCAAGGCCGCTTTATAAGTGGCAAAATCGTCCGCTTTGTACCCTTCCTGATTAGCGTTGATAAACGCATACAAATCCTGGTAGGCGTTGCGCTCTTGCACGAAAGGCTGCATATTGAGCGCCAATTTTAAGGCGGCAAACGGCTCCGGCCCGGCGTTTAATTTTTTGGTAAACCCGGCCAGTTTGGCGTCCAGCGTATCCATGTGCGGGGTGAGCATGCCCTGCGCCAACGCCCGGTCCAACACCGCTAAAGCAAAATAATTGGCCGGTTTAGCGCCCTTTTCCTTCCATACTTTTTCCGTTTTTGCATTGGCTAAAACATCCGCCAGCACCGGCAGTTGGGCGGCATCCGGCGCGCCGTTTTGCAGGGCCGCGCGCATATTGGCCCGCGCATTTGCTTGGGCCGAGGCTTTGTCCGGGCCGTTCCCGGCCACCACATAATAGCGGGTATGGTCAAACAAAGAAGTTTGATAATTGACCGTATTTTTATTAATGTGCGCACACGCCGCCAAAAGCACGGCCGCACTTAAAACAAACCATTTTTTCATATCCGTTCCCCTTTATTGGGCCGTGCGGTGTTGCAAAAAGAGCCGTTGCCCGGCCTTTACCCGCACGGTGCCAAAATCGTGTTCTCCTATTATATTACCATTTCCGTCTTGCAATAGCAGGCGGATTTGGTGGGTTCCCGCCGGCAAAAACAAGCGCGAAAGCCGCACCTGCGCCGGGAGCGTAAACCATTGGCGGGTATCCGCCTTTTCCGTCAGCGCGCCGAATATATCCACCACCATACCGGCCAGTTCGCCCACGGTTTTATCGTCGGCGGCTTGGGCGGCGGCGTGGCGCGCTTGTGTAGCCAAAACCTGTTTGACTACCGCCCGGGTGGCCAACCTAAACCAAATGCCCGGCAACTGCTCTTGCAACCATTTTTTTATGATGTCAGAAGTATCTTGCACCAGTTGGGTTTTACCCGCCGCCATGCCGTCCACGGCCACTAAAGAACCCGCCACCCGGTACGGCTGTTCCTCTAGCACCGGGTACGCCACCGTGACGGAGCGGCCGGAAAGCCCCGCACGCAGGGCGTTTTCCACTTCCGGGCTGATACTTTCCCCCTCTGTGGGCGCGGCCGACCACGCCAACAGCCAATCCCACCCTACTTGAAAGGTTTGGCTTTTGCGCAAGGGCACCAGGCCGTTATAGTGGAAAATAAGCACTTCGCCCATTTGCCCGGCCAGGGCCGGCACCGGGAAAGACGGCTTATTCCAACCGTTTTTTTGATAGGCGGCCAGCGCATTGGTGCGCGCAATCCGCGCATCACTTAACCGCCCGCCGGATTCAAACACCAAACTGGCAAAGTATTGCACAAAAGCGTCATCCGTATACCCTTTATTTTTAGAGCCGCGCAAATAATCCAAATAAAAAACGGCCTTGCGGGCTTCCACCAGGGCGCCTTGCAAATCATTTTGCTGTAAAAAATTCATGCCCCTAAAAAAGAAAGTTAGCGCCTGTTCGTACGGGGGCACATAATAAGGGGCCGTTAAATCATTAATCAGCAAAGTTCCGGCGGCGCCGCTGATACTTTTGGCATACAAACGGTTGATTTCGTCCTGCGCCAGTGCAAACTGCCTATCACTGGCGGCGTACTGCCCGGCATATTGCAAAAGGGCCGCTTTGTCCAAATAGAACAAAGCGGCATCCTTTGCACGGTAAAACTTTTTTTTGTCACTGTCCAGCTTTTCGGCCGCTTGGGCAAATTGGCCCGCGGCCTGGGTTTGGTTGACGGCTTTTTTATAACGTAAAGAAGGCACGCCGGCACACGCCGAACACAACACCGCCGCACAAACCAAAATAGCCGGGGCCTTCATCCGCGCACCGCCTTACCAAGCCACTTTACTGCGTTTGACGTATTTTTTAATCTGTTTTTGTCCGTTCCACACAATTTGGTTGGTTTCCAAATTAATCAGTTTCATATTTACCTGATAAAACACCAACGCTTTTTTGCCGGATTTATCCACCACGGAATTGAGCGTGCCGCTTAACATAAAATCCGCACCGATTTCTTTACCAAACGCTTTGCGGGTTTCTTCAGAGGCAAATTCGTCCTGTTCCAGGCGCTCGGTGCGCACTTCGCCGCGTTCGCTTTTGGAAGCCACAAACTCCACTTTGCCGGAGTTAATCAGCGCGCGCTGGATTTCTTCCACAAACACGTCCGTATTGATGTGTTCCATACTGTTATTGGAAACCGTACCCACAATCACCACCGGCTCTTTGCCCAGTTTCAGCAAGGTTTTATTGTACCAGCCGGCGTTCAAACAATCGTTAATCATTTCGGCCGCCACCATTTGCGCGTCCGTATCGTTCCAACCGCCGCCGACGTCTTTTACCAAATTGGTTTCCACCCGCTTAATACTGGGGGAGCAACCGAATACAAACGGCACCACCAATAAAGCAAATACCCATTTTTTCATTTTTATCTCCTGTTAAACACCTACCCGCGCACAAATGTGCGAGCCCGCAATAGATTTTTCTTCATGCGAGCAATCCGCCTGCCCGGTAGCTACGTCCACCGTAAGCCATTTGGCGATATTTTTATGTTTGGCATAGACTTTACCGTCTTGCATATAAAAATCATAAAACTCACATTCCAACACGTTTACCCCGTTTTGTGTCACTTGCGGGCACGTTAGCGGCAGGCCGATAGCGGCCCAATCCGCGGCATATTGCCCGTTGTGCGCGGCGGCATAAGTGCTTTGGGCCTGCGCCATATTGCGGGCCGAGGAAAGCGCCTCTTTCGCGCGGGAAATTTCCCGGTGTTTGGCATATTGGGGCCAGCCCAACGCCGCCACAAACCCAAACAGCAGTACCAAACCAAAGACAATCGTGTGTATAGAACCGCGTTGTCCTAACATGATATTCTCCTTTAATGTAATTTTTTATATTGTAGCAAAAACTGTAATTAATGATACGGCACAATATGCGGGTGGATTTTGCGCACCTTGGTAATATATAAAAATTTACCTTTGCGGTAGCCTTTGGTCAGCATGGGCGACAATATAATCAGCGTGACCGCCGTAATAATCAGCACCAACCCGCACGCCACACTGCGCGTGAACGGCTCCTTAAACACGCTCACGCCGATAATCATAGCCGTCAGCGGCTCGCACGCGCCCAACACCGCCGACAGGGTGGAGCCGATATTTTTGATGGCATACACCAAAGACAGGTTGGAAATGACCGTCGGCACCAAAGCCAACATCAGCAAATGGAAATGCGCGTTCCAACCGTGCGCGGACTGTATGCCGCCTTTGCACAGGGCCGCAAGCCCAAAAAGCACGGCCGAAAACAAAAACACATAAAAGGTTAATTTCCACGCGCACATATTTTGCACGCACGATTTATTCACCCCAATAATATACACCCCGTAGGACAACGCCGACAGCACCCCCAAAACAACCCCGGTGGCCTGTATGCCGCCCGCGGAGCCCGCGCCGGAGAGCAACGCCACCCCCACCAAAGACATCCCAATCGCCACATATACAAATACGGAAAGTTTTTCCTTAAAAAATACTGCCATTAGCACCGCCACAAACACCGGGTATAAAAAGATGATAGTGGTGGCAATACCGCTGGCCAAATAATCATAAGACCAAAACAAAAACAAGGCCGAACCTATATACAGCAGGCTCAAATAGCCCAGCGTTCCACATTCCTTGCCGGAAATGCGGAAAGTCTTGCGCGTTAAGGCCACCGCCACGCCCAACAACAGCGCCGACAGCGCAAAACGGTAAAACAAAATTGTAGGCAACTGCATGCCGCCGCGCATAAGCGGCAGGGTAAAAAGCGGAATGGTGCCAAACGTGGCCGAAGTAAGTATTCCGCATAAAAGTCCGTTCCAATAGTGCATATTTATATTTTAGCTAAATAAAAGCAGGCACAAAAGCTCCGCGCACGCCCGAAAGCCACGCTCCCTGGCGGCATTTGCAAACCAACCGCGCGCCCTAAAAAATTCCCCTTGCGGTGCGAGCCGATTTTTCCCCTTTCCGCAAACTTTCGCGCACATAAAAAGAGGGCCCCCGGCGGGAGCCCCCAAATACCTGCTAAAAAGTGCGGACAGGGATTATTCTTCTTCCCGTATGCGTACTTTTTTGGATTTGTAATGCGTATGCAACAGTTGGTGCGCCACCGGGCCGCCCACTTTATCCAAAATGCGCCCGTACAACGCCAGCACCCCGCTGTTATCTTGGGATTTATAGGCCAGTTCCGTATCTTCCTGATACAGTCCGTCCGCACGCACTTTGCGCGGGGCCCAACCGTCAAACTGCGGTTGGCCCGCACCGGCCACACAACCGCCCTGGCAGGACATAACCTCTATAAAATCATAATGGTCTTTGCCCGCCTTAATATCTTCCAACAGTTTACGCGCATTTTTGAGCCCGCTTACTACCGCGGTGCGGATTTTTACATCCCCGATAGTAATGGTTTTTTCCTTAAACACTTTGGGCTCCCTTAAACTGGTAAACTTTACACTGCGCGCACCGGCCGGGTCCAGTTCGGCCACGGCATAACGCAAGGCCGCTTCCATCACACCGCCGGACGCACCGAAAATCACCCCGGCACCGGTTTTGGTGCCAAAGGGCATATCAAACCATTCGTTTTCCAAATGGGCAAAGTCTATGCCGGCCTCTTTAATCATACGCGCAAGCCCCACGGTAGTGACTACATAGTCCGTATCCGGGTTGCCGTTTACATAAAATTCCCCGCGTTTAGCTTCCGATTTTTTGGCCGAACACGGCATAATGGCCACCACTACCAGGTCTTCCCGCTTGCCGCCGCGTTCCTCGTAATCTGCCTTGAGGATAGGGCCCATCATTTGCATCGGGGAGCGGGCCGTGGACAAATTGGGGATAAACTCCGGCGCAAATTTTTCCACATAGTTCACCCACGCCGGGCAACAGCTGGTAAATTGCGGCAGGTTGGTGCCTTTTCTAAAGCGTTCCAAAAATTCGCCGGCTTCTTCCACAATGGTCAAATCGGCCGCGAACGCCGTGTCGTACACATAGTCAAAGCCCAGCATACGCAAGGCCGCGGCAATTTTGCCGTCCACATTTTGCCCTTGCGGCAGGCCGAAGATTTCGCCCAATCCCACGCGCACGGCCGGCGCAATATGCACCGCCACTTTTTTGGCCGGGTTATTAATGGCCTTAAAAACGTCTTCAATTTCCGAAGAATTGGGCATCAGCGCCCCGGTAGGGCACACCCGCGCGCACTGGCCGCAGGAAACACATTCGTGGCTTTGGCCCAATTCTTTATTAAACGCCGTGGCAATTTTGGAGCGGAACCCGCGGAACGCAAAATCAATCGCGCCGATACCTTGGACTTCGTTGCAGATACGCACGCAGTTGCCGCACAAAATACATTTGCTGTGGTCACGCACTAACGCCGGGGAAGTGGCATCTTTATGGCTATCCAACTTTTTAGATTTGAAGCGGATTTCCGTCACGTCCAAATCTTTGGCCAGTTTTTGCAATTTGCAATTATTGGATTTACTGCAAAGGGTGCAATCGTGGTTGCCGGAGGACAACAAAAGCTCCAAATTAATGCGGCGCAATTTGCGGATTTCGTCGCTGTTTACGCGCACTTTCATTCCGTCTTTCGGGGCCACCGTGCAGGAAGCCACAATGCCCATGCCCTCTACTTCCACCAAACACAAGCGGCACGCGCCATAGGCGGCCAGTTCCGGGTGGTAGCAGAAAGTGACGATATTAAAATGCGCTTTGCGGATAAGCTCCAGCAAGTTTTTCTCCCCTTCAATGGGAACTCTTTTACCTTCAATGGTCACAAATTGTTCTTTTTCCATACATACGCTCCTGGGTTAGGCGGTGACAACCGCGCCAAATTTGCAAGTGGATTTACAGCCCCCGCACTTGATACATTTTTTGGGGTCAATTTGATGCGGCTTGCCTACTTCCCCGCTGATAGCGGAAACAGGGCACGCACGCTTACACATACCGCAACCTTTGCATTTGGTGGGGTTGATTTCAAACCGGGCCAATGCCTTGCACACCCCGGCCGGGCAGCGTTTTTCCACAACGTGCGCCAAGTATTCGTCCCTAAAATGTTTGAGGGTGGAAAGCACCGGGTTGGGCGCCGTTTTGCCCAGCGCACATAACGAAGATTTTTGCACAGCTTTGGCTAAATCTTCCAAATTTTCCAGGGTTTTTAAGGTCGCCCGGCCCTCTACAATATCGTTGAGCATGGTAAGCATTTGCTCCGTACCTTCCCGGCACGGCACGCACTTACCGCAAGATTCCCGTTGCGTAAACTCCAGGAAAAAGCGGGCCACATTGACCATACAGGTTTTGTCGTTCATGACCACCAACCCGCCGGAGCCCACCATGGCCCCCACGGATTTTAAGGAGTCAAAATCCAAGGGCAAATCCAAATGTTCCCGGGTTAAGCACCCGCCGGAAGGCCCGCCGATTTGCGCGGCCTTAAAAGCCGCTTTGTTGACGGTGCCGTCGTCGTTGGTGGTACCACCGGCTACGTCGTCAATCACTTGGCGCAGGGTGGTGCCCATGGGCACTTCCACCAGCCCCGTATTGGCAATATGCCCCGTGACCGCAAAGGTTTTGGTGCCGGGGCTGCCCAACGTGCCGATTTTGCGGAATTCTTCCGCGCCCATTTCCATTACTTTGGCTACGGTAGCCAAGGTTTCCACATTGTTAATAACCGTCGGCTTGCCGAATAACCCGCTCTGGCTGGGGAAAGGCGGCTTAATTTTGGGCATACCGCGTTTGCCTTCCACGGATGCAATCAGCGCGGTTTCTTCCCCGCACACAAAAGCGCCGGCGCCTTCCATGACATGAATGATAAAATCTTTGCCGGAGCCAAATACATTTTTACCCAATAAACCTAATTTTTCCGCTTGTTCTATGGCTTTGCGCACCCGTTGGATAGCCAGCGGATATTCCATACGCACATACACATAGCCTTCGTCGGCCCCGATGGCGCGCGCCGCAATCATCATGCCTTCCACTACGGCATGAGGGTTGCCTTCCATGACACTGCGGTCCATAAACGCACCGGGGTCACCCTCGTCGGCATTACAAATGACATACTTTTTGGGGCCCGGTTCCACGCGGGTTAAATCCCACTTTTTGCCGGTGGGGAACCCCCCGCCGCCGCGCCCGCGCAAGCCGGAGGCAATCATTTCTTTGCATACTTCTTCATCCGTCATTTGGGTATAGGCGCGTTTGGCCTGGGCATAACCGCCGTGGGCGATATATTCGTTAATATCTTCCGGGTTGATACGCCCGCAATCGTGCAGTAAAAGGCGTTCCTGCTTGGCGTAAAAAGGGATGTCTTCCACCGTTTTGGCCTTTTGGTTGTTGGCGGGATTGTGGTAAAGCAGGCGGTCTATTACTTCCCCTTTTAAGAGGGTTTTTTCTACAATTTCCGGCACATCCTGCGGTTTTACTTTGGTATAAAAAATATCGCCCACGCTAACCAGCGGCCCCATGGCACAAAAGCCGCGGCAGCCGCTCATGCTTAAATAATTTTCGTGGCAATCTTTGGTAATTTGCAAACAAAAGCCGATGTGGCGTTTTTCCATTTCCTGTTGGAACGCCTCGTACACTTTTAAGGAGCCCCCGGCAATACAGCCGGTCCCGCCGCAAATCACAACGCGGCCCGTAATTTTTTTATAGGCGTTTTGGTAATCTTGGGCAATTTGTTCTATGGATTTATTGGGCATGGGCGGCCTCCTGCTTAATAACAGCATCTATCAGTTCTACGGCTTTAGCGGGTGTAATTTGCCCGTGTACCACGTCGTCAATCACCATTACCGGGGCCAGGCCGCACGCGCCTAAACAAGAAACACATTCCAAGGTGAATAGTTGGTCGTCGGTGGTGTCTTGCCCGGGGCGCAGTTTCAGTTTGTCTTTTACGGTATTAATTACAAAGGAAGAGCCTTTTACATGGCAGGCCGTACCGTTGCATACTTTGATGATATGCTTGCCTTTGGGCGTAATGGCAAAATGCGCAAAGAAGGTAGCTACCCCAAACACTTTGGCCGGAGAAATTTCCAACTCGTCGGCGATAAAACGCATAATATCTTCGGGCAGGTAGTTGTAAGCATCTTGTACTTTTTGCAAAATGGGGATGAGTTTGGACGCATCATACCCATGGTCTTTTAGAATTTTTGCGGCGGGTGAGAATCTGTCTGTCATACTTTAAGGCTCCTTAATAAGGTAATACATCAAGTACGAACGGATAAATACTTTTTTGCGCGGAGGGCGCAAAATTTTGCAGGCCCGGGCGGGCCTATAATTCCCATTATAGTTGGTTGTGCCGTCGCTGTCAACTAAATTGCTAACGGTCCCAGCCTTTTAATTTTTTCCAAGTGTAGTAATTGCGCAAGGCGTTTACAAAGGTAAGATAGCCGGACGTGCCGAATAACGCCCCGTCTACGGCGTGGGTGGAAAGCATACCGTCAAAACCCAGCATGAACAATTTTTGCCCGCGATTTTCGGATTCCCCAAAAGCAGATAAAGCCAAAATGGGCATTTTATAACCTTGTTGGCGCAGTTCGGAAGCTAAAAAGAAGCCGCCGCCTTTGGGCATAATCAAATCCGTAATCAACATATCCACTTGCCCGCCTGCGCGCAAAAAGGCCCAAAAATCTTCCTGGCGCTGAAAAACACGCACCTGCAAATTTTTCCCCCATACGCCGTCTTTTTGCCATTGGGTCATGGAGGTTAATACCGCACTGGAGTCGTTCAAAACAACTACTTGCAAATGGGGTGGCAGTTGGTCGGCGGCTTCACGCGCGCGGCGGCGGTTGACAAACGGCAACAACCAGGAATACTCCCGCACCAGCGGAGAGGAGCCGTCCTGCCCGTATAAATAAAATTCCTGCTTATCAAATTTGCGGTCATTGCGCCGCAACGCCTTTGGCAGGGAAATATTCCCCGGGGTGGCAAACGGGTCCAAAGCCGCGCGCAAATCTACTAATTGGCGGCGCGCCACGCTTAACGGCGCATCTTGAAACACCATAGCGCTCCAAGCCAGTTTTTCTTCCAAGCGCGACAGGTGGAAATTCACATCCGCTAGTTCCACCGCGGAAATTTTATCGTTTTTGTGTTGCTGATAAAACAGGCGGGTTTCTATGTGTTTTTTAAGGGCGGCATATTCGCGCATATTGCGGTAATACTGCAACCGCGCCGCGCGCATTTGCACCGGGCTTAAATTATATACGGCGGATTTTAATTTATCGGGCGCAGTGGGAGATACCGTCTGTTTTAATTTTTCGTTCCGGGCCTGCCAGGCTTTGCGCTCCAGCGTCCGGCTTACCGGCTCTTTGGCGTGGGAAGAAACCTTTTTTTGCAACATTTTTTGAGCCGCCGGAACCGCCCTTTTTATAGGGCTTTGCGCCTGCGCTAGAGCGCCCGCCAACCCCACACACAAAACGGCACTTATGCCAAGCCAAAAATGTTTCATATTCTGTATTTGCGGCCCAAAGCAGGCCGCCACCTCTGCCTAATTTATAAAATAATAGAAAGTAAAATAAAGTAAGAGCCCATCAGCCACAAACCCGTCGGCACCGCCACCCGGGCCCATTCCCGGCTTTTAATGCCCAGTTTTTCTGCGGCCACAATGTTGGGCAAGTTCCCCTGCACCAACATACTTCCAAAGGCGGCCAAACCAATCACCATATACATCAAATCTTTAATGCCTATATCGGGCACAATTTCAATAGCGGCCAGAGTGGCATTATCAATAATAACCGATACGGCATTGGCCAAAAAAAGCACCTTGCCGCCCAGTTGGGCAATGGTGCTTTGGGCCAGCGGGCGGAGCCCGGCACTAATTAAGTTCAGCGCGGCCACGAACATATAAATATGCAGGGTGCGTTTGAGCATAGATACATAAGTATCTTTATCTTCCCGGATGTGCATTTGCACCGCGGTACCCGTTTTGCGCACGCAATAACCCGCCGCTATGGAAAGCCCCGCCAACGCAGGCACTATCCACCAAAAGAAATGCCGCGTTAAAAAGAAAAAATCCGCAAAGTGCGGGGCCCCGGTCAGCGCGTTATTAATGGTCAGGCTGAGCGGCTCCGCCAGCGGGGTGAGTACCGCCCCTAGGCCAATGGCATAGCAGGCAAAAACCGTCACGCGCACGGTAGTAGTGCGCTCCAAACTGACTACTTTTAACACTTCCGCCAACACCAGGGCGGATACCGTCACGCTGACTAAACTGGAAGATAACCCCAACACAAACACCAAAATTGCAAAACTGTATTTAGGCTCCACCCGCTTAAAAAAGGCAAACAATACCCTAAATATATAGCGCGAGTAATTGCCGAAAATAACGCTGACTACCAACACCACAAACGCCACATTAACCGGGAAGTTGAGCGTTTCGTACACAAATTTAACGCTCCAACCGCCGCTGATAGTGACGGCCAACGCCCCCACGCCCAGTAAGAATATTTCCAGGTGGCTTTCCACCCATTTGGACGCAAGCGGCCAAACCAGCAGGTTAATAACCACAATGCTTAATAAAATTTTAGTTAAAAGGGATATCTCCATATCTCTATTTTACTAAAAAAGTGCTTACATATTGGGCGCAATTTATATTAGCCCCTCTATTTTGTAAAATATATTAAACGGGAATCACGCCCGCTTTACAGGAGAAAACCCATGAAAAAATTATTTGTTGTTTTTGCTGTATTTGCTATTGCCCCGGCGGCTTTTGCGGCCGTTTCTTGCAACTGCACCGCGGGAGATGCGGACTGCTATATGAATTGTATTCAACAGCAATCCGCCGCGTTGCGCAAAGCCACCGCCCAAAAAGTGAACGCGGCCAAAAAAGCCGCCAACACCACGGACGCCAAAGCCGCGCTGAAAGCCAAAAAAGCCGAAGCCAAACAGGCTCTGGCCGCTAAAAAGGCCGAGGCCAAAAAAGCCGCGCAAGACCAAAAGGCCGCTTTGAAAAACCAAGAAAAACAAGCGGATGCAAAAATTGCCGTCGCCAAAAAGAACGCGCAACAGCAAGTAGCCGCCGCCAAAGCCAGAGTGGAAGAAGCCAAAGCAAAAGCCAAAGCAGCCAAAACGGATAGCGAAAAATCCGCCGCCAAAGCCAAAGTAGCCGAGGCCAAAGCCGCCTTGAAAGCCAAAAAAGCCGAGGCGAAACAAAATGCCAAAAACGCTAAAAAATCTGCCAAAGCTGAATTAGCCGCTTGGAAAAATTTAGCCAAATAAATAACTAACCCAAAAAAGCCGCGCACAAAACGCGCGGTTTTTTATTGGGATTTGCTACAATAAATTATCTTACTTACAGGAGAAATAAAGATGAAAAAAACCATCATTACGCTTTTAGCGCTGTGCCTGGCCTACCCCGCTTTTGCGGCTACCGCCACCACCTGCACTTGCGCCGAGGGGGATGCGCTTTGCAGCAGTGCTTGCGCGCGCGCCAAAGTGACGGCCGCTAAAAAATCCGTAAAGGAAAAAACCGCCGCCGCCAAAAAGGCCGCCCAAGACAAAAAAGCGCAAGTCAAAGCCAATAAAAAAGACCGCACTGCCTCCGCAGATGCCAAAAAAGCCTTAAAAGAAAAACGGGACGCGGCCGAAGCCAAACTCAAAAACGCCAAAAAAGATGCCAAGGCCAAACGTGCGGCAGCAAAAGCTAAATCCAAACAAGACCAAGCAGACGCCAAAGCCAAATGGAAAGATGCCAAAAAAGCGGCCAAAGCGGAAGCAAAATCTTGGAAAGAACTAACCAAATAGTTTTTGGTAAAAAACCGGAATATTTTACATTCCGGTTTTTTTCTGTTTCAAACACCTTTTCCGCAGGACAAAAAACCCCCGCTTATCCACGCGGGGATTTTTTATAATAAACCTGCTAACAGACAACAAAAAACAGCCCTGTTAAATCAAGGCTGTTTGAATCTTTCTGACGATAAAATGAATATTTATTCATCCAAAAGTTGTAGCAAAAATTAATGGGGTGGTGTCCACTTGCGGCTACCCTGTTGCTATTGCCTTCCCGCCTAAAAGATAGTTTTTCTGTGCCTGCAAACAGGGAATATCTTTATGTTGCGAGGCGCCTTTTGTATCTATTTTCTATCCAGATATTAAGATAAGCGAAATAAGGCTTTCAAAAATGGAGAAATTCCCTGATATGCAGGGAAAATACAGGGAATTT
>UQFW01000029.1 GCA_900540405.1 Candidatus Avelusimicrobium faecicola
ATCCTTACTACTCTTTTATTAAAGCAAATATTTTTACGATTGTCAAGCTTTTTTTGAAAACTTATTGGAATATTCAATTAAGTCGCGGCCGCTAAGGACCCAAGGGATAAGCTCAACAGGTACTACTATATATTATTTTTATGCCTGCCCCACAGAACTAACTTGACCGGCTAGGCTCAGCCCGTCTTCAGCCTTTTCTAAAATAAGGTGACGTTTCGCTGCCGGAAAGTTTTATGCCTGTTTTGAAGCAAGCTAAAAATTCAGAAGTTTGTTAAATCTTTACAAAGAACAATTACTGACTACTCATATAGTCTAGCAAAAAAAGACAGAAAAGTCAAGACCCTTTTTCTTTTCCTTTTGAAAAGGGTTCTTGAAACCTCTGTGGAAACAACCTTTTTGTTTCCTTATATAGTTAGTATAACTAATTTGTTGGCAAATGTCAAATTATTTTTTTGCGTGTTAGTTTTACTTCCTATATATAATAAGATAGCATTTATCCGCGCCGCGCGCAACCCCAACATCTCCGCGCGCAAAACAGAAAATTTGCTATCCTTATATATATGGATACGCAAACGCTTCTCAAACAAACTTCCCGCAGTTTATATTTAAGCGCCCGGGCCTTGCCGCACCCCGTCCGGGATGCTTTTGCAACGGCCTACCTGCTTTGCCGCTATGCGGACAGCATTGCCGATACCGCGCTGTTGCCGCCGGAGCGCCGTTTATATTGGATTACCCGCTACCCGGATATGATTGCCCACCCGGACGGCGCCCAACCGGAGCAGTTGGTGCGGGAAATTTCCGGCTCCTCTGCCAACCCGTACGAAGAAAAACTTTTGCAAAATTTTCCCCTTTGTTTGGAAGCATTCCAACGCTTAAACGCCGCCCAGCAGGCCGCCACGTTGGAAGTGGCGTGCCGCGTGTGTGAAGGGATGCAAATTGATTTAACTACCTTCCCGGCTGAAAATGCCGCCACCGTAAAAGCACTTGCTACCGAAAAAGATTTGGAAAATTATTGTCATTTAATGGGTGGGGCACCGGGCATTTTTTGGAGCCGGCTGATTGCGTCTACCGTAAAAATTGGCTTGCCGGAGCAGGACTTTTGCCAACTGGGCAGAAACATTGGGGATGCTTTGCAAATTGTAAACATCTTGCGGGATTTACCCCGCGATTTGCGGATTGGGCGTTGCTACTTCCCCATTACGGAATTATCCGGCGCCGGGCTGGCTCCGGCCGAGTTATTAAACGAAGAAAACGCCCCCCGCTTTGAGCCTATCAAACGCAAGTGGATTTTATGGGCCATTGAAAAACTGGCCTCCGCCCATACTTATATGCAAACCTTGCCGCTTACCCAAGTGCGCCACCGGGCGGCCGTAGCCTGGCCGGTATTATGGACGGCGGATACCTTATATAAGGTGTTTTTGGAAAACAACCTGCTAGACCCGGCCCATAAAGTAAAAATTTCCCGCCAAATTATTTATGCCACCATGCTGTTCACGCCGCTGATTATAGGCACCAATGCGGGTTTTAGTGCCTGTTTGCAACGCAAATTAAATAAGTTTCCGTCGGACAAAAAGGGCCTATAAAAAATAGGTCCTTTTTTACCCTTGAAATTTTTATTTATCCGCTTACATTATAAGTACACAGTACTTAGGGACAGCCTGAAGCCCCTGGTTGCAGTTGCCGGTAGCACAGTGTGCCACCCGATTGCATAAAGACCCGGGCACAGAGCCCCCTTAGGAAAGAGGAACATCAGTCATGAAAATGACAAGAATGAGCTAAACCCCCGAAATAATATGCGGGGGTTTTTTATGGGTTGCCGGGAGTGCGCGGGCAGGTGCGCACCGCCGCAAGCAAAATAATAAGCTGGTTTTTATCAGTGCGCCCGCTCTTGTTTTTTTACTTCTTTCCACAGGGCCAAGGCTTCCTCGGGCGTGGCGGCGTGGGCGTTGGTGCCGAAAACGTGCGGGTGGCGGCGGTGCAGTTTTTCATACAAATAATCTACTACATCATCTATGGTAAATTGGCCTTCTTCCGCCGCAATTTGGCTATGGATTAACACTTGCAACAGCACGTCGCCCAATTCTTCTTTCATATTTTCTACGTCTTTCTTTTCAATGGCTTCTATTAATTCCTGCGATTCGTTCTTCAAACACTGGATTAATGTTTCGTGCGTTTGCTTTTTATCCCACGGGCAACCGTTCGGCCCGCGCAACACGGCAAAGGTTTCTACTAAATCCTGAAAGGTATGTTTCATAAAATTACTCCTATTTTTGGGTTGTTTGCTCCCCGTAAAAATGCTATACAGTTATTATATGAAAATAAAACAAACTACCTTACTTTTTATTTTATGCGCAAGTGCGGCCCCGCTTTGGGCCCAAAACGCCACGTTGGTTAAACAACAGGGCCCTGTACTTTATATGGATATTTCCGCCTTAAAAAAACCGGTGGCCAAAGGGGATACGTTCAAAATAATTACCGGCAAAGAAACCCTGATTAACCCGAAAACCGGCAAAAACTTGGGAGATATTTTTACGTATTCCAACCCGGGCACCGTGACGGAAGTGCAAAAATTATACGCCGTGGGAAACTTGGCTGATGCCCCGCAATTTGCCGTGGGCGCAGAAGCCGTTTTTGAATCTGCCGCGCCGCAAGTAGCCCCGGTGCAACCCGCGCCCGCCGCGCAAGTGGCCCCGGTGCAACCGGCCGCTCCCGCTAAAAAACCTGTTTCCAACAAAGCACAAAAAATTTATGAGCCTGTGGAACAAACCGTTATCAGCCTCAGCGCCGGGAATGTTTCCGCCCCGGGGCAGTTTATTACATTAAGCCAAAAAGGCGTGGTGACGGTGTGGAACCCGTCCGGCGACCGGTTAGCCGCGGCCTTGCAGTGGCAGTTGCCTAAAACCTTTACGCCCATTACGCTTTCCGCCGTGGACGTAAAAGAAACCGGCTCGGCCCAAATTTTCGTCACCTATTACCAGGCCGCGCGGGAGCAAATTTCCACCGCTGTATTGGAAAACCAACACAACACGCTCGTACAAACCCACACGTTGCCTTGGTTTGTAAAAGAATTGGGTTGCTTGCCGGATAAAGAACTCTGGGCCCAAAAACCGTTTGTGATGGGCGCACGCCCCGGTAGCGCGCGGGAAGTGGATTACAAACACGGCAAATTTGTGTTGGACGACGACCGCCTGAACACCCGCCGCAACTGGCTGACCGGGGTAAACGAATATGAATTGGAAGACGATACCGACAGCTTTATTTACACGGTTTCCAACGGGGCTTTGCGGGCGGAACTGAAGCACAAACGCTCGGCCGAAAGCAAAGACATTTTCGCCGGGGCTCCAAATCGTGTAAAATATAAACAAGACGTATTAAAATTTTATCCATCTGTACAAGTATACGGGCCCGACGGCGCCGCCACGCTGGCCGCCGTGGAAAACACCGCCAAAATAGGGGTATTGTCCGATATGTTTGGTATGTACCAGAGCGGTAAAATACATTTTCTGAATTTACAAAAAGGCCGTTTGACTATTACCGATACCGTGGAACTGGACGGATATGTGTACGATACCGCCTGTACGGCAAACGCCGTGTTGGCGGCAGAAGTTTTGCCGGACGGAACTTCCGCGTTGCGGGAAATTTTCAAATAACCTGGGAGAAATTGTGACTGATTCTAACGAAAAAATAGACTTGCTGGACAAAGGCTTTATCCGCC
Source organism: Candidatus Avelusimicrobium faecicola (assembly GCA_900540405.1). Lineage (GTDB taxonomy): Bacteria > Elusimicrobiota > Elusimicrobia > Elusimicrobiales > Elusimicrobiaceae > Avelusimicrobium > Avelusimicrobium faecicola. The sequence goes on from UQFW01000029.1 coordinate 3,716, forward strand.
TGGTAGATTTTATGGGCGGGGATAACCGTGTGGTTAGCTCCGCGCGTGTATCTTTTGGGGCAGTATCCAAAGGGGAAGAACAAGACAAACGCCTGATTAAATACCTGCTGGAACACGCCCACCACACCCCTTTTGAACATTGTTATTTCCAATTCCATGTGTGCTGCCCGATTTTTGTTGCCCGCCAATGGATGCGCCACCGCTGGGGCTCTTATAACGAAGTCAGCGCGCGCTATACCCAAGTGCAGGACGAATTTTACATTCCGGCCCAGTTCCGCGGGCAGGACACCAAAAACAAACAAGGCTCCGTGCCGTCTTCCGCCCTGGACCAAAAAGCCCTGATTAAACTGTACGAAGACAGCGTGGAAGCCTCCTACGCCGCTTATAAAAAATTAATTGAAGCCGGCGTAGCGCGCGAAATGGCCCGCGGCGTTTTGCCCGTCTGCCAATATACCCAATTTTACTGGAGCGTCAACGCCCGCAGTTTGCTTAACTTTTTATCCCTGCGCACCGATAAACACGCGCAATGGGAAATTCGCGTCTATGCGGATGCGATTGCCAAAATCTTTCAAGAAAAAATGCCGTGGTCTTGGGAAGCGTTTGACAATTTAAGCCGCAAACTGCCGTTAGGCTCCGAATAAACTAAATAAAACGAGGGGAACTATGAGAATACTGGGTATTATCATGGCCGGAGGCAAAGGGGAACGTCTTTATCCGCTGACCAAAGACCGTTCCAAACCTTCCGTGCCGTTTGGCGGCAATTACAGAATTGTGGATTTTGTACTGTCCAATTTTGTCAATTCCGGCATATTTTCGTCGTATGTGTTGGTGCAGTATTTATCGCAAAGTTTAATTGAATACCTGCGCACCACCTGGCGCAGCGAGGGGATTATCCCGGACCACTTTTTAACCTGCGTGCCGCCGCAAATGCGCCTGGGTGAAATTTGGTACCGCGGAACGGCGGACTCCGTACGCCAAAACATTAACCTGGTAAAAGATTTCAACCCGGATTTGGTGGCCATTTTCGGCGCGGACCATATTTACCGTATGGACGTGCGCCAAATGATTGACTTTCACTTGAAAAACAAAGCGGATGTGACGGTGGCGGCCAATTCTGTTTCCATTAAAGAGGCGTCCGCGTTCGGCGTGTTGGGTGTGGATAAAGACAGCCGCATTGTGCAGTTTGACGAAAAACCCGCCAAACCGCAACCCATCCCCGGCAACCCCAAAATGGCGTATGCCTCCATGGGCAACTATATTTTTAATACGGATGTCCTTTTACAAGTGTTGCAAAAGCGGTTTTGTGATGTGCCCGCGCTGGACTTCGGCAAACATATTTTGCCTAAAATCTTAACGGACCACCGCACCTTTGCTTATAACTTCCAAAGCCAAACACTGCCCGGGGCCAAACCGTACGAAGAACCCGGCTACTGGCGCGACGTGGGCACCATTGAATCCTTTTGGCAAACCAATATGGATTTGCTGGGACCCAAGCCGAAGTTGGACTTAAACAACCCGCAATGGCCCGTCAACACGACGGCTTCCCGCCTGCCCCCGGTAAAAAATCTGGGCGGCACGGTGATAGACTCCATGCTGGGCAACGGGTGTATTATTTACCCCAAAACCAAAATCAAACACAGCGTGTTAAGCTCCGGCGTGATTGTGCATGAAGGGGCCGAAATTGAAGACTGCGTGATTATGGACTCGTGCGAAATTAAAGCCGGCGCCAAATTAAAAAAAGTAATTATGGACCGCTTTAACACCACCGCCCCGCGCCAGACTATCGGGCACGACCCGGAAGCCGACGCGCAGAAGTATTATATAGACCCGTCCGGCATTGTGGTTATACCGCGCGGGAAAAGCAAATTTTAACCGCACAAACCGCGCGCAACCCGCGCGGTTTTTTATTATGATTAAAACCGTAAAATTAAAAAATCAAGACGAATTACTGCTTGTTTTGGGCATACAGGACAGCAAACTGCGCGCGCTGGAAAAAGAAATGCGCGTGGAATGTTTTATTAAATACAATGCGCAGGAAGACGGCGCGGAATTATCTATTAAAGGCACCAATTCCCGCGTGGATAAAGCCTTGGCTAAAATACAAAAAGAGTTGGCCCTTTCAGAGCAAAAAAAGCCGCTCACCCTGCTTAAAGACATTAAACCGTTTGCGGATAATATCGTTTTCCGCCCGGAACACGCCCGCCCGATAGAAGCCCGCACGGAAAACCAAAAAGCATACATAGAGGCCGTTTTTGCCAACGATTTGGTGCTTTCCACCGGGCCTGCCGGAACCGGGAAAACCTTTTTGGCCTGCGCGTGCGCCTTGCGCGCTTTGGAGCTGGGCATGGTGGAGCGCGTGATTGTGACGCGCCCGATTGTGGAAGCCGGCGAAAAACTGGGCTTTTTACCCGGAAATATAGAAGAAAAAGTAGACCCGTATTTGCGCCCGATTTATGATGCCTTTTACGATATGCTGGGCGGGGAACGCTTCCGCGCGATGAAATATAACAACGTGCTTGAAATTGTGCCCTTGGCTTATATGCGCGGGCGCACGCTGGAAAAAGCCTTCATTATTTTAGACGAAGCCCAAAACACCCTGCCGGCCCAAATGAAAATGTTTTTAACGCGCATGGGGGTCAAATCCAAAATGATTGTAAACGGGGATTTAACCCAAATAGACTTGCCCCGCAAAAGCGAAAGCGGCCTTTTGCAGGCGGCGGACGTATTAAAAAAAGTGGACGGCGTGGCGTTTATCCAATTCGGACAGGCGGATGTAGTGCGCCACCCGCTTGTTAAAAACATTTTAAGCGCGTACGAAAAATGGGAGAAAAAACACCCGCAAAAGGAAACCAAATGAAAGTAAATATTTTTTATCAAACGGACGTGCCCGCGCACTTGCGCCGCACGGGGCTATTCAAAAAAGCGGCGCTGGCGGCCTTAAAACCCTGCGCCCGGGAAAACGCCGAAACCAACATTATTTTTGTAGACAAGGCGGAAATTTTACGCATTAACAAAGCGTATTTAGACCACCATTATGTGACGGATGTTATTTCCTTCAACCAACCCCGGCCGGAATTTACCACCGCGGAACCGTGGGCCTTTGGGGATGTGTTTGTGTGCTACCCGGTCGCGCGCGAGCAGGCCAAAAACTTCGGGCATACTTTTTTGCAGGAAATGATGATGTACGCCGTACACGGTTGCTTACACTTAACCGGCATGGACGACCACACCCCGCCCGAACGCGCGGAGATGGACCGCCGGGCCGAAAAAATTATCGCCCAAACCCTGCCGCAGTAAAGTTTCAGCCATAAAAAAGGAGCCCTCTTGAAAAGGGCTCTTTTTGGGTGGTTCAAAGTGCTTAAACGGCGGAGGCCAACTGGGCCTCGTGTACTTCCGGCACGCCCTCCGTAAACACCACATATTCCAGTTTGCGGTGCAGGCCCACATCCACCGGGATAATGTTGTGGCCGTTATTCAAATTAATTTTATCCACTTGGGTATGGCCCACCACCTGTTTAATGGGGCTTTGCGGATAGGAATTTAATAAATCGTCTAAATCTTCCCAAAAAATACCGCCGTAGCGGTCCGGCCCGCTGCGGGTAATGCTGATGTTAAAAATCGGGTGGCGGTAAAATTCGTGCTTAATCGCTTCGCGGAAAATCATATTGATTAGCAACGCCAAATTAACCGGGGTGGTGTGTTCCAGCTGAAGCTCAAAAATTTTAAGCAGTTTGCGCGTAATGCCCGCATGGGTGAACAAATACCCTTTGTACGCATACGCCGCACGCAAAGCGCCGTCCAACACTTGGCGGCGCAGTTTATCGCGCACCAGTTTGGCTTCTTCTTTATTGAACCCGGAAATCAAATAGTTGCTCAACAAAAGTTCTAATTCGTGGTTGCCCACCAGGCGGATAACTTCCCCCTGCGTGTCGCCGGCTTCCCGCTGTAATTTATCCAGCAAATCATCCACCATACGCGGTTGGGGGCCCCGGTCAAAAATATCCCCCACCTGGAGCAGGCGGTTGTTTTTGCCCGCCCAGTGCAAGGCGTCATCCACCAACCCGGCATGGCGCAAGATACGCACGAACGAATCATACTGTCCGTGTACATCCCCCACCACCACCAGTTTACGCGCCTTTTTTTCGTCAGCCATAGTTTTGCAGGTCCACTAAATAATATAATAATAGTATACAAAAAGCGTTTACATTATGTGCAACCGGATTTTTAGAAAATATGTATATTAACGCCCACATTCTTCAACAATTACAAAAACTGCTCGGCCCGGAAAACCTACTGACAGATGAACTTTCCCTGGCTCTGCACTCGTACGATTGTTCCCTGTCGCGCACGCGGCCGGATGCGGTGGCTTTACTCCCCAATACCGCCTGCGTGCCCGGTGTTATCCGGTTATTAAACCAATATAAAATCCCATTTACGCCGCGGGCGGCGGGCACCAACCACGCCGGGGGTTGCGCGGCGCTTAAAGGCGGAGTGATTTTAGATTTTACCCGCTTAAACCGTTTATTGGAAATCAACACGCAAGAAAAATACGCCATAGCGGAGCCCGGCCTAACCACCGCCGCGTTGCAGGAAGAAGCCGCCCGGTGGGGCCTTTTATATGCGCCGGACCCGGCCAGTGCGCGCGTATGCACGTTGGGCGGAAACTTGGCCCAAAACGCCAGCGGGGCGCGCTGTATGAAATACGGCGGCACGGCGGATTATATTTTAGGGGCGGAGTGGGTCAGCCCCCAAGGCCAAAGCGTGTGGCTTTCCCGCCAAAGCGCAGGGCCGGATTGGCTCGGCTTTTTATGCGGGAGCGAAGGCACCCTGGGCGTTTTTACCAAAATTTGCGTGCGGTTGACGGACGAGCCCAAGCATATTAAAACCTTTTTAGTCACGTTTCCTTCGTTGCAGGAAAGCATACAAACCGTCACGGATTTAGCCGCCCGCGGCATTATCCCGCGCTGTGTGGAAGCCATGGATAACGCCACCACGCGCACCGTGGAAGCGTATGCCCGCGCCGGCTACCCGGCGGATGCCGAGGCTCTGCTTATTTTGGAACTGGACGGACAACCCAAACAAATCCACATGCAAGCCGCCCAGTTGGAAGAAATCTGCCGCCAAAACCATTGCCAAACTTTTAAGGCCGCCCGCACGGAAGCGGAACGCCAAAAACTATGGGCGGGCCGCCGCGCGGCGTATGCCGCCACTACGCTTATGGCCCCCAACGTGATTGTGGGCGACGGCACCGTTCCGCGCAGTAAACTGCCGCAAGCGTTGCAAGCCGTCAGCCAAATTATCCGCAAGTATCAGCTCCAAGCGGGGCTGTTGTTCCACGCGGGGGACGGCAACTTCCACCCGCATTTGGTGTTTGATGCGCGCAACCGCGCGCAAGCCGCCCTTACCGCCCGCGCCGAGCAAGAAATTCTGCGCGCCTGTGCGCAATGCGGCGGCACCATCTCCGGCGAACACGGCGTGGGGGTGGAAAAACGCGCCGCCATGGCGTTTATGTACGATGCCCCCACCTTGCGCTTTATGGCCGCATTAAAACACGCGCTGGACCCGGCTAATTTATCCAACCCGGAAAAAATTATCCCGGTCAATTTTGCCGAAAAAGCCAAAGAGCAAACCGCGCCGGACCCGGCCGAACAAGCCTTGCAAGCACAAATAAAGGCCCGCTTTGCCGCCGGAGAAACCAGTGTGATTACCGGGGCAGGCTCCCGCTGTAAAACCAATTCGCCCCGGGCCCTGCGCACGCGCGGGCTCAACAAAGTGGTGGAAATTGACAAGCAAAATTACACCGCCACCGTGCAAGCCGGCGTACACACCCAAGATTTACAAGCCCGCCTGGAGGCCGAAGGGGTTTACGCCGCGTTCCCGGCGGATAAAGGCACGTTGGGCGGCTGTTTAGCCGTTAATGCCGCGCCGGCGTTTGCCCGCCAGGTGACGGGGATAAGAGCTATTTTGCCCGACGGAGAAATAATCACTTACGGCGGCAAAGTGATGAAAAACGCCGCCGGATACAATTTATGCCGTTTGTTTACGGGCAGCCGGGGGCAGTTGGGCCTGATTACGCAAATTACGTTTAAGATTTTTGCCCAACCCCAAAAAGCGCAAACCCAAAACACGCCCCAACCGCTTTGGCCCGCCCCGTTGCGCGCGGTAAAAGCCGCCGCAGACCCTAAAAATTTATTTGGCGTTTTGCAGGAGGAAAAATAATGTTGCCCGGATACCCGGAATTAGACCCGCTAAACCCGCAGGAGCATGTGCGGGAGTTCCCCCATGCAAAATCCTGGCGCACCGTGTACGAAAGTGTCTGCTTTTGCAACCGCTGTAATATGTGCGCGCAAAGTTGCCCCACTTACCGCCTGACACAAGACGAAAGCCAATCCCCCCGCGGGCGCAACCAAATTTTGCGTTTACTGCTGGAAGAAAAAATCAAGCCGGCCCCTTATGCGCCGCAACTGGAAAAAACGCTGGGCTCCTGCCTGTTCTGCGGCGCGTGTACGGCCGTTTGCGCCGGGCGGACCCCCACCGCACAGCATTTGCTGGAACTGCGCCGCACGCTGAAAGTGCGCCTGTTGCCGCTGGCGTTGCAGACGCTCCTTTCCTGGCGGGGCACGCACCCGCGTTTGTTTGAATTTGCCGTCCGCTTTTTGGCGGGGCTTCGCAACCGGGGCGCGGTAAAAATGTTGCGTTTTTGCGGGCTAACCCGCCTGCCGTTTTTGCGTTGGGTCAACCATGCGGACGATATTTTGCCGCGCCAGACTATCTGCTTAAAAAAACAGTTAAAAAAGGGCGGGGTAAAAACAGATTATTCCAACCCGGACGTTTTTTATCTGCCGTCTTTGGAAGCCGCCTATTTGGACAGCAACCTGGGCCAAAGCGCGCTGAAAAAATTAGCCGGGCACCCGGTCAACGTGCTGTTTGGGCTTTCCTGCGGCTTGTTTGAATATGTATATGGCTCCTTGCGGTTAAGCCGCTTGGCCGCACGCAAGCTGATAACAGCCGCCGGCGAAGGCGCCGCCCCGGTGGTGACGGATTCGGCCGATGTTTATGCGTTTTTGAAAAATTATCCGGCCCTATTCCTGCATAGCAAAACCTGGCGCCGCAAAGCGGAGCGTTTTGCCGCGCGGGTGCGCTTTATTGCCCAATATATGCCCGCGCAAAACCCGCTCCCCCAACGCGCGCAACTGGATAACAGCGCCTTATTTTCCTTTCAAACAGAGGCGTTTACCCAGAGCGAAAAAATACTGCGTGTTATTTTTAAGAAAAATTTGGTACAGTATGAGTATAAAGATACCCCCACTGCCGGTTATGCCTTCCAAAAGGGCAACTTGGCAGAGGCGGTATGTTTGGAAAGGGTGCAGCAAATCGCCCGCAAGCAAACCGAAATTGTGGTACTGCTCAACGGGCTGGCCGCCATGGAACTTAACTACCGGCTGCAAAAACTTTACCCGCACGCGCGGGCTGTGCATATTGCACAGTTGTAAACGGTATTTTTATGCAACCATTCAAAACGGAAACGTCCAAGTTATCCGCAGAAGAAAAACTCAACCTGCTGGTGGAGTTCGGCACCCGCATTTCTTGCGAAATACGCCTAGATAAACTACTGGATATCATCGCCCAGCAAATTACCAAAATGCTGGATGTGGGCCGTTGCACGATTTACCTAAAAGATGTGGAAAAAAACGAGTTATGGTCCAAAATCGCGCAAGGGCGCGGCTTGGAACATACCGAAATCCGCGTGCCGCTTAACGGCAACGGCGTTATTTCCATTTGCGCACGCACCGGGGAAACCATTAACCTGCCCAACGCGTACGAAGACCCCCGTTTTTGCATGGATGTAGACATGGTGACCGATTTTCGCACCCACACCCTGTTGGCCGTTCCGCTTAAAAACAACTCCGGCCGCGTGTTGGGGGTATTTCAGGTAGCCAATAAATCGGACGGCAACCCCTTTGATAAAAAAGACGAGGGCATTTTGCTTTTACTGGCCACGTTAGCTTCCAGCGCCATAGAAATTGCCAAACTCTACCAAGATGTGCATGTAGCCCAGTTAGAAACCATTTACCGCCTGGCTGTGACGGCGGAATACCGCGACCAGCAAGACACCCGCGCCCACTTAAAAAACATCAGCATTATTTCTTATTTACTGGCGTTGGCCCTGGGCATGACCAGAAAAGAGGCCGAGCTTATCAAAAACGCGAGCCCGCTGCACGATATAGGCAAAGTGGCGTTGGCGGACAACATTTTGCTAAAACCGGGCAAACTGACCCCGGAAGAATTTGAAATTATGAAATCCCACACCGTTTACGGCGGGCGCATTTTGGAAGGGGCACACTCTAAAATTTTGCAAATTGCCCACAAAATGAGCCTCTACCACCACGAAAAATGGAACGGCCTGGGCTACCCCAAAGCCTTGCAAGGGGAAGAAATACCGATAGAGGCCCGCATTGTGACGGTAGCCGACGTATTTGACGCGCTATGCGTTTTCCGCGTATACAAAAAAGCGTGGAAGACCGACGACGCCTATGAATATATTTTGGGCGAGGCGGGCAAATCGTTTGACCCGCGGGTAGTGGCCGCGTTCAAAAAGATTTATCCTTCCATCCGCAAATTATACGCTCCCGCCGCCGTGTACGCTACGGCAGAAGAACGCCAGCACTCCTCGGCCTCTGATGCGGCGGCCGCCGCCCTGGCCAAACAAGGTCAACACTGACCATGCACTTTTTTAATAAAAACTTCCAGCAAGATTGGCCCACCAAACTAACCTTACTGGGATGGATTGGTTTAGGAATGCTCGGTTTACTTTCCGCGTTCCGCGCCGCCTTATGGCTTTGCTATGCGCATGTTTTTAATACGCTTACGGCGGGGCAAGTGGCGCATGCTTTTCTCTATGGCCTTTGGTTTGATATTTCTATTATTTGTTTATTTATGGCGCCGGCGGCGGCACTCTTTTTATTGCCGCTAAAAAGTAAAAATTGGGCCAGATTTTGCTTGGGGCTTTTGCTGACGGCCGGGGTGGTATTAGCAGGCACTCTAACGGCAGATGCTATTTATTTTCCGCAAGCCAAACGCCACATGGCCGAAGAATTATTAAATGTTTGGGGAGAAAAAAGCTTTCTGCTCCACTTTGCCTTTGCCCAATGCAAATTGGCGCTATTTTTGCTGTGTGCTGGAACAGGCGCCGCCTTTTGGACGGCATACCGTTATCTGAACCGCCACTATGCGCCGCGGCCGTATCCGTTCTATCAACTGCTGGCCGGTTGGCTGATAGCCGTATTTATACTGTTTGTTGGTTTTCGGGGGCGCTTGCACAATAAACCGCTGGGCCTACGGGATATTTATGCCATTTCCTCCAGCCCCGCACAAGCCACCCTTACTTTTAACGGCGCTTTTACCGCTGTGCATACCATGCGCAAAGGCGGCGCACTTAAAAACCCGATGGATGAAACCAAAGCACTTCTGCACGCCCAACAACTATTAACCGCCCCGGATGAAACCATCCCCAATCCCGCCTATCCGCTGATGCGCCAAATCAAAAAGGCGGGTGCATTCAAACCGTATAATGTGTTTGTGGTTCTGCTGGAAAGTTGGACTCCGCACTATATAGATTCCCTCGCCGGCGGCACATACGGGGTGACCCCTCATTTTGATAAAATCGTCCGGCAAGGAACCGTATTTACCCATGCGTATGCGGCTGGGGTACGCAGCATTTACGGTTTATCCGCCGCGTTGGGCGGGGTTGCGTTAGTACCCGGATTGCCGCACTTTTCCCAAGGGCTTGAGATGAATGCCATTACCTCGCTGCCGCAAGCATTAAATGAACGCGGCTATTACACCATGTTTGCACAGTCCTCTTTGCGCAGCTCTTACCAAATGTGTGCCATAGCCAGCAACATTTTTTATACGCAGGAAAGTTTCGGCATGGAAGATTTTCCCCGCCTGATGCCGTACCAAAAACCGCAAGACTTTGGTTATGATTACGACCTGTTGCAATTCGCCGCCGACAAAGCGGCCGCCAGCCACCAACGCAAACAGCCGTTCTTTATTTTTACATTTACCGGCACCACCCATACTCCGTTTAATAAAACGACGGACCAATTCCAAAAATATGCCGGCAAAACCGAAGAAGAACGCTACCTTAATACACTTTATTATGCCGATTATTCCATCGGCTCTTTATTAGAACGCGCCCGCCAAGAGGGGTGGATGCAAAACACGCTGTTTGTTTTTATGGCGGACCACACCCTCGGCACCGCCCAAAAAGATGATGAAATCCACCAAAAATTCCGCATACCGTTTGTGCTGTACGCGCCGGAATTTCTGCCGGCACAAAAAATAGATTATACCGTTTCCCAGCTGGATTTTATCCCCACCATATACCATTTACTGCAAATGGATTCCCCCTTTACGGCGCTGGGCAAAAATGCCTTAAACGCGCAAGGCCCGCACTTTGCTTTTATTACGGAGGGCGGCGCTATCGCCCTGATTACGGACGACGGCTTTGTGCGTCACACGCGCGAACAGCTTGCCCAATCTTCCGCCGCACAACCGGAACAACTGGCCGAAGATGTTCTGGCATTGGACAAAGCCACCACCGCCTTGTTCAGCCGCAACGCTTGGTACCAACCGCAAAAGTAGCGGGGGCGGCTCAAAATTAATACAATATATAAGTCCTTTTGGCTTTCAACCTTAAGTACAATTTATACAAAGAGGTATTTGATGGAAAAAGAGACTGTATTAGTAGGCTTGAGCGGCGGGGTGGACTCCGCGGCCACGGCCGTTATATTAAAAAATGCGGGGTACCGCGTAATTGGGGCCACCATGCTGATTTGGGACCCGTCTTTACCTGTTCCCCAGGGTGAACACGCCAAAAACGCGTGTCTGGCGCCGGAAAAAGAAGACATTAGCGAAATTGAAGCTATTGCCAAAAAACTGGGCATTGAGTTTTTAACCGTGGACTGCCGCGAACGCTACCGCCAGGTGGTGTTGGAAAACTTCCGCAGTGAATACGCCTGCGGGCGCACGCCCAACCCGTGCGTATTGTGCAACAGCCGCATTAAATTTGGGGTGTTGCCGCAAGCCGCCCGCGCGCAAGGGATTCATTTTGATAAATTTGCCACCGGCCATTATGCCCGCGTGGTGCTGGATGAAAAAACCGGCAAATATCTGCTTAAAAAAGCGGTGGATTTATCGCGCGACCAAAGCTACTTTTTGCACCGCTTAACGCAGGAGCAACTTTCCAAGGTGCTGTTCCCGCTCGGGGAGCGCACCAAGCCCGAAATACGCGAAATTGCCCGCCAAGCCGGTTTGTCCGTAGCCGATAAAGAGGACAGCCAGGATTTTTACTGCGGCGATTACAACGATTTGCTGAACTTCCCCAATAAGCCGGGGGATATTGTCACGCTGGACGGGCAGAAAGTGGCCCGCCACAACGGCATTTGGGGCTACACTATTGGCAAACGCAAGGGGTTAGGTATCAGCGGCTTCAAAGTGCCTATGTATGTGGTGCGTTTGGACGCGGCCAAGAACCAAGTGGTTATCGGCCCGAAAGAGGCGCTGTTTGCGCACGAATTGCAAGCCGATAACGTCAGTTGGGTAGCCGGGGAGCCGCCCGCCCAAAAGTTTGAGTGCCAAATTAAAATACGCAATTTGCACTTGCCGGCCGAAGCCACCGTGACGGTGTTGGAAAACGGCAGCATTTGCGCCCGGTTTGCGGGGCCGCAAATGTCCATTACGTCCGGCCAGTCCGCCGTGATGTACGCGGGGGACACGGTACTGGGCGGCGGCATAATCAAATAGCCGTTTGTATAGTGCAAGCAAAATATACTATAATATAAAGACAAATTAAAAGGGCTTTTTTGTGTGTACCGTTTCGGTAAATATAAAATGCCCGTTAATTGGTAAAAAACTATGTACGCAATTATTGAAACTGGTGGAAAACAGTACTGGGTGAAACCCGGTCAAAATCTGCAGGTTGAAAAACTGGACGCGCAAGCGGGTGCCAATGTGGAACTGAAAGTTCTTTGGGCCGCGAACGAAGAAGGTACCTCGGCAGATACCAAAGCCGGTAATACGGCCAAGGTCACCGCTCAAGTGGTAAAACATTTGAGAGGTCCCAAAATCCTCGTATTCAAAAAAAGACCGAAAAAAGGGTACGAAAGAACCCAAGGTCATCGTCAGGATTTAACGCAAATTAAAATCACCGACATTCAGTTGGCGTAATTGGGAGAGAGCGATAAACTATGGCACATACAAAAGCACAAGGTTCTTCCTCTAACGGAAGAGACAGCCACGGCCAACGTTTAGGTATTAAACGCTACGGCTCCCAGTTTGTAAACGCTGGGGAAATTATCGTCCGCCAACGCGGTACGAAGTTCCTGCCCGGTAATAACGTCTCCCGCAGCAGTGATGACAGCCTTTTTGCCCGCGTGGCCGGCATCGTCACTTTTGAATGGGTGACCCGCGGCAAGAAACAAGTTTCCGTTTACCCGAAAGAAACCGAAGTAAAGGAAACCAAAAAAGCCGCTGTTAAAAAGGCTCCCGCCAAGGCCGCTAAAGCCGCCGCTAAAAAGCCGGCTGCTAAAAAAGCGCCCGCCAAAGCGAAAAAAGCCGACACGGCTAAATAAAATCGTAAGATTTTGAAAAGCGGCGGGATTCGTCCTGCCGCTTTTTTTGTTAGGCCGCCACACCGGGCGCGGGTGTGGTACAATATACCTATGAAGCCGGATATTTTACATACGAAACAAGACGAATGGGCCTACCCTTGCACGCAAACGCCCGCCCGGCGCAAAGCCAAACGGGCGCGGGGCAAGGCCAAGCGCCGTTTATCCAAACAATTATTGGCACAAGAAATAAATTAAGCCAAAACCCGGGTTCGCCCGGCAGGATGTTTTTACAAAAGGAATACAATTATGCAATCAGGAAGCTTTTTAGACCGTGTTAAAATTTATGTGACGGCCGGCAAAGGCGGCGACGGCTGCCTTTCTTTCAGACGGGAAAAATTTATTGAATTTGGCGGCCCGAACGGGGGCAACGGCGGGCGCGGCGGGGACGTGATTATCCGCGCCGAAAGCAACCTGACCACCCTGTTGGAACTGGCCTATAACCCGCATATTGAAGCCCAAAACGGCGAAAAGGGCGGCACTTATAACAAAACAGGCCGCGCAGGGGAAGACAAAATTATTTTGGTGCCTTGCGGTACCATCATCCGCCAAAACGGCCAAATATTGGCCGATTTGACCCAGCAAGGGCAGGAAATTATTGTAGCCAAAGGCGGCAGCGGCGGGCGCGGGAACCAATCTTTCAAAACCCGCAACCACACCGCCCCGCGCATTGCGGAGCTGGGCCAACCCGGCGAAGAAGTGACCCTGATTTTAGAGCTGAAAGTATTGGCGGATTTGGGCCTGGTGGGCTTTCCCAATGCGGGCAAAAGCACTTTTTTAACGCGCATTTCCGCCGCACGGCCCAAAATTGCGGATTACCCTTTTACCACCTTAAACCCCAATTTGGGTATTACCATGCACAAGGGGCGCAGTTTTGCCACGGCGGACATCCCCGGGATTATTGAGGGCGCCAGCGAGGGCAAGGGGCTCGGGTACCAATTCTTAAAACACATTGAACGCACCCGCATTTTACTGCACTTGGTGGACCCGGAAGGCTTTGACGGTATGGATGCGGCGCAATCGGTTAAAGTCATTGAAAACGAGCTGAAAACCTTTGATAAAGAACTGGCCAAAAAGCCGCGCATTATTGCCGTAAACAAAATGGATTTACCGTGTGCCCAAAAAGCGTACGAAACCATTAAAAAGAAATGCAAAAAATGCAAAGTAATGCTGATGTCCGCCGCCACGGGCGAGGGCGTAAACGAAGTGTTGGACGAAGTGGTAAAAGTGTTGTCCGTCACGCCTGTACCCGTGGAAAAACCGGCGGTCAAGGAAGCCGCGTTGCACACGGTGGAGCCGATGTTCCGCATTGAAAAAGACGAAGACGGCGTAATTCACATTACAGGCAAAAAGGTGGAAGAATTTATCCGTATGACCAACTTTGCCCAGCCGGAAGCCGTGACCCGCTTGCGGGGGATTTTCAAAAAAATCGGTTTGGAAAAAGCCCTTCTTAAATTTGGGGTGCAAGACGGTGACCCGCTAACTGTGGGCGGGCGCGAATTTGAATGGAACGGGAATTTTGACGAAGAAGCCCCCACCGCGCCGGAACACACCGGATATAAACGCCGCGAAACGAAAAACGAGCGTTTGGCCAAACGCCGCGCACGGCGGGAAGCCAAAAAACAGTAAGTGCTTTCTAACCAAAAACAGCGGGCCCCCATGTCTGGGGGCCCGTTTCTCGTTGGGATTGCCAACGGGAGGTCTGGTTAATTGAAAACTAATAACATTCTCCCTGCGTTTCGCCGCAGGACTGGTCGGAAGCACACGTCCAAAACGCCCGGGCATATCCCGGAGCGTTAAGAGCCCCTTAACTGTGCAAGTATTAACTACCAGCCGTTTTTCTTAAATCCATTGCTTATACATTCATGTCCGGCCCAACTGGATGCTTTACAATCACAATAGTCACCGTTCCATTCCGATTTCACTGTGCACCCCTGGAACCCCACATAGTAGGCATGCGGCAAATCGTCTGCAGACGTGTAATCGGCGTACAAGCAACGGGTAGTAGTAGTTATACCCGGCCCAATATCTGTGGTGGGGTAACACGTTTGTCCTTTCACTTGACTAGAATCTTTCCCCGGGCAACGAATAAATCCCGACGTATTAAGTTGTTCCGGGGAAACCAATGTGGACACCAAAGGGCTCACCGGGGCATGGCACCTATCACCTGTTACTCTACTCGCCGCCCCATAGCGCATAGTAAAATTACCAGAGATAGCTTTTATCGGCCCCCAAACGAAAGACTCCGTCCAACACACAGTATCAGTTTTGGGGGCAGACTTACAGCATTCGCTTTTATGGGCAAATTTATAATCATAGTTGGCACAGGTCAGTTCCGGCTCCGGCTCCGGTTCTGGCGCCGCAGTGCCGCACACTAAATACACATCTTTATAGGTTTTGTTGTTGGCAACATCCCCGCCCAGT
>UQFW01000030.1 GCA_900540405.1 Candidatus Avelusimicrobium faecicola
GCCGCCGCACTTTTGCCGGTAATAATGCGCCCGTCCTGCACGGCGTAATCCGGCTGATAGTGCCCGCCGAAGTCTTCGTCCATGGCGGTAAAACAGGTGTAATTGCGGCCTTTTAAGTAGCCGGCGTGGCCCAAGAGGGTCGGCCCCGCGCAGATAGCGCACACATATTTATCCGCCTGCATAAAGGTTTTAATGAGTTGTTGCACGCCGGGGTGGGCTTCCAACGCTTTGTATTGCGGCCCGCCGGGCAAAATAAGCGCGGCATATTGGGCGGCATCCAACGTATCAAACGGTTTTAATTGGGCGCAGGTGAGCCCAAAGCGCCCGGTGGCTTGCGCGCCGTTTAGCGCATACACATCTACCGTCAGCCCGCCGCGGCGCAAAATGGCATACGTTCCTACGGCTTCAATTTCTTCAAAACCGTCGGTCACAATCATACAAACTTTCAGATTCATCGTTTACTCCTTATCGTGGCGGGGGGAATACGGCTCAAATTGCCCCGCAAATAAAAATTCTTCCGCCAGGCGGGCGCAATCGGCAATACAGCCGGAGCAGGAGCGCAGTACGCGCCCGGTGGAAATGCCTTTTAATTCCCGGCAGAGGGAGGAGCCGTTCCAGTTTTCAAACTGTTTGAGCAGTTTAGCGCCCGCTTGCACGGTGGCGCCCTTGGAGGAACGGTCCGTTAAGTTGCCGGAGCTGTTTTTTAGCCCCGTTAATACCATAAGCCCGCAGACGGCCCCGCAGGTGGCCCCGCTGGCGGCAATTCCTCCGGCAAAGGCTTCCAGGGCACGCAGGGCGGTGGGTTCGTCCATACCCAGTAAATCACAATAAGTGCAGGCAACGGCCTGGGCGCAGTTGTAGCCGTGTTTGGCGCGGCGGTCTACGGCTTGTTGAACGCGGGATTTTATCACAAGGTTTCTCCTAAAAGAACCCCGGGCCTGTTAAAAACCCGGGGTTGAAATTATTTAACGGCTTTTAGCAGGGCGGCTACTTTATCGGTAGCTTCCCACGGGAAACCCTTTCTGCCAAAGTGGCCGTAAGCGGCCGTTTGCAGATAAATGGGGTTTCTTAATTTGAAATGCTCAATAATTCCGCGCGGGGTAAGCGGGAAAATTTTGCGGGCAATTTCGGCCAGTTTTTCATCCGCAATTTTGCCGGTACCGTCCGTATCTACATAAAAACCGACGGGCTCATCGCGCCCGATGGCATAAGCAATTTGCACGGTACATTCGCTGGCTAATTTGGCGGCTACAATGTTTTTGGCAATATAGCGGGCCATATACGCGGCGGAGCGGTCCACTTTGGTCGGGTCCTTGCCGGAGAAAGCGCCGCCGCCGTGCGGGCAACGCCCACCGTAAGTATCCACAATAATTTTGCGGCCGGTGAGCCCGGTGTCGGACTGCGGCCCGCCGATAACAAATTTACCTGTGGGGTTGATATAAATTTTGGTATTTTTATCAATCCATTTTTTTACTATGGGCAAAATAGCCACGGTTTCAATTTCCCGTTTGGATTTTTCGGTAATTTTAGTGCCGGTTTTATCCAAAATTTCGGGCGTGTGTTGGGTGGAAAGCACAATGGTATCCACGCGGACAGGTTTACCGTCCACATATTCCACGGTCACTTGGCTTTTGGCGTCCGGCCCCAAATAAGGGAGGGTTTTTTCTTTGCGGGCTTTTTCCAAATTTTTCAAAATGTTGTTGGCCAGCACCAAAGAAAGCGGCATATATTCCAATGTTTCGTCCACGGCGTAGCCTACCATTAACCCTTGGTCGCCCGCGCCGCCCACATCTACCCCTTGGCTGATGTCCGGCGATTGTTTGCCGATTACGTTTACCACGGCGCAAGTATCGCCGTTGAAACCAAATTTTGCGTCCGTGTAGCCAATATCTTTAATTACCTGACGGGCGATTTGTTCCACGTCCACCCAAGTACGGGTGGTAATTTCTCCGCCTACTACTACCAAACCTCTGGTAATGTAGGTTTCGCACGCCACGCGGGCGGTTTTGTCTTTAGCTAAAATAGCATCCAAAACCGCGTCGGAAATTTGGTCGCATACTTTATCCGGGTGACCCTTGGAAACGGATTCCGACGTAAAGTAAAATTTGCCTTGTCTAATCATACATGCTCCGGGCGGAAAAATTTGAGGGGTAAACCGCCTTACCTATATATTATACCACTTTGCGCACTGGTAAAAGAACGCCTGTTTTTATTTTTTGGTGCCGTTGTTGCCCGGCAAAAATAAACCTGTGTTTGCTTGCGCAAAATGCCCGCCGTTTTGTGTTTGTACGGGGAAAAATTAAAAAAGGCTTGACTCGTTTTTTTTTTTGATACAGTGGCAATATGGGCCGAGCAAGGTTATATAAAAACTCCTACAGTACCCTTGAATCGGCCCACCTTGTTGTTTATTCCCAAAAGGAGGGAAATATGATTAAAACGAATAAGGGGTTCACCCTGATTGAATTACTGGTGGTGGTACTCATCATTGGTATTTTGGCCGCTATGGCCATGCCGCAATACTTCAAAGCGGTGGAACGCTCCCGCATGACGGAAGCCGACACCTTGCTGGGGAGCATTGCCCAAGCGCAGCGCCGCAAATTCTTGCAAACCAACAGATTTGCAACGGACTATCGTGGATTGGATGTATCCCCGAAAGGTTCTACTGGTGCCTTGTACTATACCAAAGGCAACCCGACAACCGGTGCGGGTGGCAACGGCTTTGGTGTGTCTTTGTCCGGCACTGATTTTGGTGGGGCCCACGGTGGTAAAGCTACGGCTACCCGCTACGCGGCCAGCGGCACCTTGCAATACAATTACAACTTGGTACGCTACTATCAGAGTGATAACGTCACCTGCAATGCCACTGCCGACTCTGCCGGGGCTGAACTGTGCGCGGACTTCTGCGGTATTGATACGCCGGTGGCTTCTTGCTGCAACAACGGTTCTTCCACCGCTTGTGCCGCTCCCACCGACAACTAATCAGCTAAATGCTTGAGTAAGTTTAACACCCCGCCCGGTTTTATACCCGGCGGGGTGTTTTTAGGTTTCAGCAGAATTTATGTTTTAGTTTCAGCAGAGTTTGTTTTTAGGCTTCAATGCCGGTAAGCGTTTTGAGCAGGTAGCCGATAAAAAAGCTCACGCCTGCCACGCCAAAACTCAAGCAGGCCATTTCCGTAAAGCGGCGGCGGAAGTTTTCCCCGCGGGCTACCGCATAATAGAACGAGAACGCCGCAATTAATAACAGCGCCGCCGCCAACATCACCCCCAACGCCACAAACACATTGGAAAGCAGTGCAAACGGGCTGACGAGCGCGGCCACCGTAAACACATACGCCACCCCGGTATACAGGGCGGCTTTCAGCGGGTGTTTTCCCTCGTCCTCGGATTTGGAAGATAAATATTCCGAAGAGGCCATAGAAAGCGCCGCCGCAATACCCGTAATGGCCCCGGTCAGCGCAATCAGTTTGGTATCTCTTAATGCAAAAGTAAACCCGGCTAATGCCCCGGTAAATTCAACCAGCGCGTCCGAAAGCCCCAACACCACACTGCCCATATAGGCCAGGCGTTCTTCGTTAATTAACACAATTAATTTTTGTTCGTGGGCGTCTTCGTCGCGGGCTAAATCCCGTATGGCGGGGTATTCGGTAAATTGGGAGTAATTTTTTACCGCGCCGTGTTCGCCGTTTTCCATCAGTTTAATGGCAAACGTCAGCCCCAGTACCCGCGCTAAAAGCGTATAAATAAAAATTTTGGTTTTGTTAGGCTCCGCGCTTACGCCGCTTTCTTTTAGAATCAGCTTATAGTGGGTGGCTTCTTCTTCGGCCAGTTGTTCCAGCGTGCGGCGGTTGTGGGGGTCTTTTTCACGGCGGGCCAAATAATGGTAAATATGGTATTCGGTCCGTTCGGCCTGTGCAAATTGGTGCAACTCTTTTAAGGTTTCTTGGTGGTTCATAATGCTATTTTTCGTTTACTGCTGGAAGGGGAAATTCCTGCCCGGCGGCAAAATCATACACCACACTGGCCACAAATTTTAATTGGTCGGATAAATCTTTCACGCTGATAAATTCGTCCGCCCCGTGGGTGCGGTTTTCTTGGGTGGGGTCCATATTGGGGCCTAACCCGTAGGTAATAACGCCTTTGCGGCGCAGAAATTCACTATCGCCGGAGGCGGGGCTCATGCCCGGTACGGTGATGGAATGGGGCACCAAACGGTCGCCCGCTTTTTCAATAGAGGCAAACAGCGGGTCGGACCCGTCCATCGGGGCGGGGAACGGCAATTCCGGCTGTTCTACTACTTCTAAACTAATTTCGTCATCTCCTTCAAACAGTTTTTTTAATTCTTCCAAAAAAGTGTCCGGGTCCGTCCCCGGCAACAGGCGCGCGTTTAACAGGGCGGAGGCTTCGCTACTGGTGGCGCCGCTATCCTTGCCGCCCGTCAGCACGGTGGGGGTAATGGTGTTTTTTAATTGCGTGCGGAAAAACGGGTCCAACGCCACAATTTCCGCCGCCATGGCGCGGTTTTTTTCGTCCGCACCCAGTAAAAAGTGCATGGTGGTTTGGGCGTCTTCGTCTTGCAGGGGGGCAATAGCTTTGAAAAATTTGTATGTGGTGGGGGTCATCCGCGCCGGGGCGTTGTATTGGGAAATTTTAGACAGCGCTTGGGACAGGCGGTACACCGCGTTGTCGTCCGACGGCATGGACGAATGGCCCGCCGTGCCGTAAGCCGTTATTTTTATATCCATATACATTTTGGTAGAGGCTTCCGCAAACACAATGGAAATGCCGTCTTTATCGCGGATAATTCCGCCGCCCTCGTTTAAGGCAAAGGCGGGGTTGATTTGGGCCCAATGCTCGTCCGCTAACCATTTTAGCCCGGTGGTACTGCCTACTTCTTCGCCGGAGGTTGCCAGGAAAATGACATCTCTTTTTAAGGGGATTTTATGCTCTTTTATCCAGGTAAACAAGGCTAAATAAACCGCGGTGTAATTTTTGGCATCTGTGGAGCCCAGGCCGTAAATGTTGCCGTTTTCCAACGTAGCTTTATAGGGCGGATACGTCCAGTTTTCGGCGGCGGAGGCGGTATCTAAATGGGAAATTAACAAAAGCGGCTTTTGGGCGGAATCGCTGCCTTTTAAGCGGGCCAAAATGTTGGCGCGCCCCGGCCGCGGGATTAAAATATCCCAATCAATGCCGTATTTATTGAGCTGTTTGTAAATAAACCGCGCGGCTTCGGTTTCGTTCGGCTCCGGCTCGGAAGTGTCAATGTTAATCAGCGCGGTTAAATAATCCTGCGCGCGTTTTTCCAAAACGGAGTAATCGTCCGCCGCCGTGCAAAACGCGGGGAACGCAACGAATAATAAGGAGGCGCACAAAATCAGTTTTTTCATTTGGTGTCCGTGGAAAAATGTAATTTACTGCCTGTTTTTATGCCGTGCTTGGCACTGGCGCCCGACGGCAGTTCCAACACATATTGGCCCTGCCCGTACACAACGGCAACGTCACTTTCCGGCGTGTAAGTGTAGGAATGGGGCACTTGCTCATGCACTTGGCGGACGGTTTTATCCGGCGCAATAAAAATGATGTCCAAATCTATCAGCGTGTTTTTCATCCAGAACGCTTGCATTTCGTCTTGTTCCATAAAAAACAGCATACCGTCTGCCGGGGCTAGTTTTTTTACAAACATCAGGCCCTTTTCTATTTTTTGGGGCGTATCGGCCACGCGCGCGTGAACGGTAAAACCGTCCGGCAAGGTCACGTCCGTCCGTTTGGCGCACCCGGCCGCACAAAAAATTAAAACTGTTAATAATAAAAGGGTCCGTTTTCCCATATATATAGTTTAGCAAATATGCGTTCCTTGCGTGTTGACGGTTCAAAAACGGATTTTGTACACTGAATAAATTGTAGGAGGTTTTATGAAAAAAGGTTTTACTTTAATTGAATTATTAGTAGTTGTATTAATTATAGGTATTTTGGCCGGTATGGCACTGCCGCAGTATTTTAAGGCGGTGGAGCGTTCCCGCATGGCGGAAGCGCAAAACTTGTTGGGCACGGTGGCCGATACCCAGCGCCATAAATTTATGCAATTTAACCGCTACGCGCAGGATTACCGCGGGCTATCCGTAGCGCCGCAAGGGGCGCAGGGCAGTGTGTATTACACCAAAGGGGACGTAGTCACCGGGGCCAACTGCAACGGCTTTGCCATTGTGTTAGAGCCGGAAACCGCTTTTACCCAAGGCAACGTGACGGCGCGGCGTTATGCCTCTAGCGGCACTTTGCAGTATGACTATGAACTGAAACAATACTACCAGGCCAAGGATTTAACCTGCCACGGCTTAAATTCCGCCGGGGAAGAACTCTGCACCGATTTTTGCGGTACGGAAACCCCCAGCGAGTATTGCTGTACGGACGGCCGCCAGCAAGCCTGCCCGGAACCTGCCGCTTTATAGCCGCGGAGCTTTTCAAGAGCCCTGCCCGCTTTCCCGCGCGGCGGGGCCTTTTTAATTTAGTTTGACGGTGTGGCTAAATTGCTATAATAATAGTATGAGTGATACTATGCCCGTTTTGGACGTGCAGGATTTGCATGTTTCTTTTACTACCGAGGACGGCCCCGTTGAAGTATTAAAAGGGTTGTCCTATACGCTCCCCAAAGGGAAAGTGTTGGCGGTGGTGGGGGAATCGGGCAGCGGTAAAACGGTGCATGCGCTTTCTCTACTGCGCCTGTTGCCGCCTACGGCCCGCATTACCCAAGGGCATATTTGGTTCCGGGGGAAAGATGTGGTAAATTTGCCTCCGGCCGAATTACGCAAACTGCGCGGAAGCCGTATTTCTATGATTTTCCAAGACCCCATGACCAGCCTAAACCCGGTTTTTACCGTGGGGCACCAATTAACCGAAACTATTTTAGCCCATACCAAAATGTCCAAGCTCCGCGCGCACGCCGCGGCGGTGCGGCTGTTAAAAAAAGTGGGCATTGCGGATGCGGCCAAACGCTATTATGCGTATCCGTTCCAATTTTCCGGCGGCATGTGCCAGCGCGTAATGATTGCCATGGCGCTTGCGTTGCGGCCCGACGTGCTAATTGCCGACGAGCCCACCACCGCATTGGATGTGACTATCCAAGCCCAAATTTTACGCTTGATTAAAAAATTGCAAAGCCAAACCGGGCTTTCCGCCGTGTTTATTACCCATAATTTAGCACTGGTGGCGGACGTGGCCGACGACGTATTAGTGCTTTACGGCGGGCTTTGTATGGAGCGCGCCCCGGTGGAAGATTTGTTCGCGCGCCCGCTCCACCCATACACGCAGGGGTTGTTAAATTCCCTGGTGTCCGTGCATAAAAAGGCGGACGTGTTGCCCGCTATACCGGGTTATCCGCCGGTGCCCGGGCGCGAGGTAGCCGGCTGTCCGTTTGCCCCGCGTTGCCCCAAAGCGGTTAAAAAATGTTTTGAAGCCCGCCCGCCGCTAAAAGAGTTCGGCCCGCGCGCCGTGGCCTGTTGGAACGTAAAGGAACCCCTATGAACCCGGTAGAAATTACCCATTTATATAAAACGTATACGCGCAAGCGGTTTTTATCCTTCGGTAAGCAGGACACTACCCCTGTTTTGCGCGGGATTACGCTTACCCTGAAAGAAAATAAAGTGTTGGGCCTGGTGGGGGAATCGGGCTGTGGGAAAACTACGCTTACCAAAATTGTACTGGGGTTGGAAAAAGCCACCTCCGGCCGCGTGATTGTGGACGGCAAGGATGTAAGCACATTATCTAAAGCCGGGTTCAAAAAATTGCGCCGTTTTGTACAGGTGGTGTTTCAGGACCCGTACTCCAGTTTGGACCCGCGCATGAGCGTGCGGCAGTTAATCAGCGAGCCGCTAGATATACACGGTTTGCATAAACCGCGCGAAGAACGCCAAAAAGTGCTGGAAGATTTAATCCGCTCCGTGGGGCTTTCGCCGGAGCATTTGAACCGCTATCCGCATGAATTTTCCGGCGGGCAACGCCAGCGTATTGCTATTGCGCGGGCGTTGGCGTTAGACCCTAAAATTTTAATTGCCGACGAGCCCGTCAGCGCGTTGGATGTGTCGGTTCAGGCGCAAATTTTGAATTTATTAAAAGAAATTAAAGAAAAGCGGCATTTATCTATGTTGTTTGTATCGCACGATTTTGCCGTGGCCCGCTTTTTGTGTGACGAAATTGCCGTGATGTATAAAGGCCAAATTTTGGAATATGCCCCCAGCGAGGAGCTGTTTTCCAACCCGCAACACCCGTATACGGAGGCTTTGCTTTCCGCCGTGCCGGTGCCCAATCCCGCCCACCAAAAAAAGCGGGAGCCGGTATCGCTCAGCGTAAAAAAAGGGATGGAAAACCACCCGTGTCCGTTTGCCGCGCGGTGCCAATATGCCGGGGCCCAATGCCGCTGTACGCAAACTTTGGCCGAGGCTTGCCCGGGGCATTGGTGCGCGTGCGCCAAACTGCCGTTTAAGGAACATAAAAGCGCGTTTGCCGTCTGATATAGGAGCAAAAAATATGAATGAACAACGCTTATTAAATACTTTTTTGGAACTGGTCCGCACGGACAGTGAATCTTATTTTGAACGCCCCATGCAGGAATTAGTGGTGCGCAAATTGCAGGATTTAGGCGCCCGCGTGTATGTGGATAACGCCGGGGAAAAATATGAAACCAACGCCCAAGGCAACGTGATGGCCTTTTTTGCGGGCACGGCCCCGAGCGAGCCCATTTTGTTGGCCGCACATTTGGATACCGTCACTCCGGGCAAAGGCGTTAAACCCGTCGTGCAAAAAGAGCGTATCACCAGTGACGGCACCACCGTTTTAGGCGGCGATGATAAAGCCGGGGTAGCCATTATTTTGGAATTACTGGCCACCTTAAAAGAGCAGGAAAAGCCGTATCCGCCGGTGGAAGTGCTGTTTACTTTAACGGAAGAACGCGGGATGTGCGGCTCTAAAAATTTAGATTATTCCCACTTAAAAAGCCGCGAGGGGCTCATTTTGGATAACGAAGCCCACGACGAACTGCTGATTCAAGGCCCCAGCGTAAGCGATATTGAGGTGTGGATTAAAGGCGTGGCCGCCCATGCGGGCGTTTGCCCGGAAAAAGGCATTTCCGCCGTGGAAGTAGCCGCCAAGGCGTTAGCCAAAATGAAGTTAGGCCGCGTGAATAAAGATACCGTTGCCAACTTTGCCATTATCCGCGCCGGCGGAACGGCTACCAACGTGGTGACGGACGAAATCTATTTGAAAGGCGAAGCCCGCAGTTTATGCCCTAAAAAGCTGGAAAAAGAGCTGGCCCATATTGAGGATTGTTTGAACGCGGCGGCCGCGCAATTTGTAAAAACCGTGGACGGCAAAACCATCCGCCCGCATATTACTTTTAAGGCCACTTCGCGTTATGGGGCGGTGCAGGTTTCCAAACAGGCGCCCATTGTAAAATTAGTCAAAGCGGCCGCCAAACGCCAAGGGGTCAACTTGCGTACGGTGGGTTCCGGCGGCGGTTGTGATGCCAATGTGCTTTCCGGCTATGGGTTTACGTTGCCCAATTTGGGGGTGGGCGTGCAAAACTGCCACACCACAAACGAATATTTGGAGCTAAAACCGTTTTTTACCGCATTCAAAACCGTGTTGGATACGGTGCTGAATTACCGTAAATAATTTTTAGGAAGGATATTGTACCGTATGTTTAATTACATTTTGCGCCGCTTGTTATTGTTGCCCCTGGTTATTTTAGGGGTGACGTTTCTGCTTTTCTTTTTAACCCAGCGGCTCAGCCCGGAAATGCGCGCCTCGTTATACATCAAAGACCCCCGGCAAATGGGCTCTTTGGAAGAAGTCATCCAAAAATACGGGTTGCGGGACAATGTGTTTAAGCAATACGGCCGCTGGTTGGGCAACGCCTTAAAAGGGGACCTGGGATACAGCCAAAGTGCCAATATGCCGGTATCCCAAGCCATTAAAGCCTATTTGCCCGCTACGGTGCAACTGGCGGTAGTGACGATTATTTTGGTGGTCTTTTTCGGCGTGTGGTTCGGGTGCGTGTCCGCCGTTAAAAAGGATAAGTGGCAGGACGTGGCCGCGCGGTTGTTTTCCGTGGGGGGCTTTTCATTACCGATTTTTGTGTTGGGCTTGTTATTACTCATGCTCTTTTACGGCAAGCTCGGCTGGTTTGCCCCCGGCGGCTACTCCGTCTATACGGATGTGGTGGTTCATAGCGGGAATTTCCATACTTATACCGGGTTTTTGTTGGTGGATGCCCTGCTTAACGGTAATTTGCGGGTGTTTGGGGATGTGTTATCCCATTTAGTGCTGCCGGCGGTCACGTTGTGCATTGGCTCTTTTGCGCTGATGGTGCGCGTAATGCGCTCCAGTATGTTGGAAGAATTAGGCAAAGATTATGTGCGCACCGCCCGCGCCAAAGGGCTTACGGAGCGCGCCGTCACTTATAAACACGCGGGCAAAAATGCTATTATCCCGGTGATTACACTGGCCAGTATCCAGTTTATCCGCTTGTTGGGGGGAACGGTTATTGTGGAAACGATTTTTGAATACCCCGGTATCGGCCGCTTTGGCGTTATTGCCGCACAGCAGTTGGATATTGCGGGCATTATGGGGTTTTCCCTGATGGTGGCGGTGTTGTTTGTGTTGGGTAATTTACTTTCGGATATTTTATATACGGCGGTGGACCCGCGTATTCGGCTGGATTAACAAATGTTAGAAAACCGTATTTTTAAGCGTTTTATAAAAAATAAAACTTCCCTGTTCGGGTTGGTGTTGGTGTGCTTTTTCGGGCTGGTGGCCTTGTTTGCCCCGCTGTTGGCCCCGGCACAAAACCCCAATAACCCGTATCAAATGCCGCAGAGCAGTTATGATATTGCGCCGCAAACGCCGTCTGCCCAACATTGGTTCGGCACGACGGAACAGCAGTATGATTTGTTTTACGGCGTGGTATGGGGGGCCCGGCTGGCGTTTAAGATTGGCATTAGCGTCACCTTTTTTGCGTTTTTAATCGGTATGTTGGTGGGCGGCGCGGCGGCGTATTTCGGCGGTGCGCTGGACGAAGTGCTTATGCGCCTGACGGACGTGGTGTTTGCGGTGCCGTCTTTGGTGCTGGCTATGGTTATTGCCGCCATGTTAGGGCCGGATATACGCAATATGATGATTGCCCTGACTGCCGTGGCGTGGCCGTCTTACGCGCGGTTGGTGCGCGGGGATATTTTGTCCGTCAAACAGCGCGATTATGTGACGGCGGCCCGGGCTTTAGGCGCGCGCGGCCCGCGGATTATGTTGCGCCATATTCTGCCCAATTCTATTTATCCGTCCGTGGTGGTAGCCAGTTTGGATATTGGGTATATTGTGCTGACGGCGGCCTCGCTTTCCTTTTTGGGGTTGGGGGCTCAGCCGGGCACGGCCGATTGGGGGCAGTTAATTGCCATGGCGCGCAACTGGGTGTTGGGGACGTCCGGCAATACGCTGGCGTATTGGCACACGGTGTTTATCCCCGGCGGAGCGATTTTCTTGTTTGTGTTGGGTTGGAACCTGCTGGGCGACGCTTTCAGAGATATTTTGGACCCGCGCCAGGGCTGATTTTTACTACAATAAAGAAAAGAGGTCTTTTGTACCTAAAAAGAGGATAGAGCTATGATTAGACGTAAAGATTTATATACCGCTTTAGCTGACAGTGCGTTCCGCTACCCGGAAAAAGTGGCTTTGGTAGAAGCCGGAACCAAGCGTTCCATTACTTACCGGGAACTTCTTGTGCAGGTGGACCGTATTGCCGATATGTTATTTGAACACGGCATTAGAAAGGGCGACCGCGTGGCTGTGGCGCACCGCAATTCCATTAATGTAGTAGCCACCAATTTCGGTTTATATAAATTGGGCGCGGTGTGTATCCCCATGAACTTTATGGTGACCAAGCCCGAAGAACTGATTTATATTTTGAAAGACTCCGGCGCAAAAGCCGTTGTCACGCAAGCGGAATTTATCCGCCATTATGTAAAAATTTTGCCGGAACTGCCCGAATTAAAAACCATTTTTACGACGGACGAAATCCCGCTGTCCGCCAAAGACTGCCCGATTGTGGAAAAATTCTGGGAACAGGTGGAAAAATCCACCTTCCACGAAGAAACCGCCAATCCGGCCGCCGGGCTGGAAGATTTAGCCTTTATTTTGTATACGTCCGGCACCACGGGCTTGCCCAAAGGCGCTATGCTCACGCACGGCAATTTGGCCAGTAATGTCATTTCCTGCGCGCAGATTTTTAAGATTACGGACGACGACGTTTTCTTGTGTTTACTGCCGATGTTCCACTCTTTTGCGTGGACGGCGTGCGTGATTATCCCCATGTACTTAAACTTAAAAGTGGTTATTGTGGCCAACATTATGCCGGCCAGCCACTGGTTGGGCGCCATGGGGGCCGAAAAAGTGACCGTCATTTTGGCCGTGCCGCAAATTTATGCGGTGCTTTCCAAAGAAGCCAAAGGGCTCAAACAGCTTTATTTGCGCTTTTGGCCGTTCAAAAACGTGCGCTTTGCGGTGTCCGGCGCGGCTCCGCTTACGCAGGATATTAAAGACCGTTTTGAAAAGAAAATCGGCGTGCCGATTTTGGAAGGCTACGGCTTAACGGAAACCAGCCCGGTCGTCAGTGTAAATACGGAAGAACTCCAAAAAATCAAATCCGTCGGCCCGGCTATTCCGGCCGTAAGCGTGATTGTGCTGGACGAAGACGGCAAGGAAATGCCCCGCAATAAAGAGGGGGAACTTTGCATTAAAGGCCCCAACGTATTTAAGGGCTATCTGGGCAACGAAAAAGCCACCCACGATGCGTTTACCGACGACGGCTGGTTCAAAACCGGCGATATCGGCGTGATTGACGACGACGGCTTTATTTTTATTAAAGACCGCAAGAAAGATATGATTATCATTAAAGGGCTGAAAGTATTTTCTGCCCAGGTGGAAGCCGTCATTTGCGAACACCCGGCCATAGAAGAATGTGCCATTATCGGCGTGCCGGACGGCCGCGGCGGCGAATTTATAAAATGCTATGCGGTTAAAAAAGAAGGCGCGCAAATTACGGATGCCGAATTTAACAAATTCTTAAAAACGCATTTGGATAACTACAAACGCCCGCGCCTTTTTGAATTTGTGGAAGAATTGCCCAAAAATGCCCTGCGTAAAGTGTTAAAGCGGGAACTGCGCAAAGACGCTATTGCCAAATTGGCCCAGCGCCAAGTAAATACGGAAGAAGGAATGTAAATGACGGATTCTATCGCCGCGGTTATTAAACGCACTGCCCCCAATGCACACTATGTGGGGGGCATTGTGCGTAGCAGTTTATTAAAACGCTGGTCCGGCGATATAGACCTTACTTTACCGAAAGAAGAGGTTAAAAAAACGGCTCTTGCACTGGCTAAAAAATTGCACGCGGCCGTGTTTGAAATGGACCCCCAATTCGGCGTGTGGCGCTTGGTCACGCGCCGGGAAGGGTTGCAAATTGACCTTTCGGCTTGGCAAGGCAAAACCCTGAAAGAAGACCTGTTGCGCCGGGATTTTACTTTTAATTCCCTGGCCTATCCCACCACGGCGCCGGTGCAAATTTCCCTTAAAAAACAAGACGGCAAAACCCGCGTTTTATTAAAGGGGTTGCGCCGCGCGCAAATTGTGGATTATTCCAACGGTATGCAGGCGGTGCGGGAGCGGGTAATCCGCTTAAATTCCCCGCGCGTGCTGGCGCAGGACCCTTTGCGGATGCTAAGGGCTTTTCGCTGTGCGGCGGAGTTAAAATTTACCATAGACGGGAGCGTTTTGCGGCAAATTAAAAAAGATGCCTCTTTAATTTGGCAGAGCGCCGGGGAACGCATACAGGAAGAACTGGTGCGCTTGTTTAACACCTCCCAAGCGTACGAAAATGTTGTGCTGATGGATAAGTGCGGGCTTTTGACGGCGGTCTTCCCGGCGTTAGAGCCGCAACGCACCTGTGCCGAGGTTTACTACGGCAAAGGCGGCGTGCTGACCCACACCTTAAACACCCTGCGGCGTATGGAATTTTTATTGGATAATTTACCCAAGGCGTTCCCTAAATATGCCAAAAAACTGGCTCCGTTGGCGCAAGATAAAGCCCTTTTTAAGATGACCGCCCTGTTGCACGATTTAGCCAAGCCGTCCACCGCCAAAGTGGTGGGGGACCGCCTGCGGTTTTTTTATCACGAAGAACGCGGCGCGCGTATGGCCAAAAAAGAGCTGGAAAAATTGCATTACAGCCGGGCGGATATGCGCCTGATTTGCGCCATGATTGCGGAGCATTTGCGCCCGAGCAATTTGGCCAGTAATGATGTAATTACGGACCGCGGCGCGTATCACTTTTTCCGGGATTTGGGGGATGCCGCCCTGCCGCTTTTGCTGTTGTGTTGGAGTGATTACACCAGTTATGTGACGGATGCCCAACTTAGGCGTATTTTGCCCCGTAGCGGGGAGCGGATGATGAGTTTGGAACGCGCCAAAAAAACGGCCAATATCGGCAAAACCCTGCGGCATTTGCAGGTGCTTTCCTTACTGCTTAAAAAGTATTTTGAACAACCCAAAAAAATAAAACCCACCCAATTAATTAACGGGCGGGAAATTATGCAGGCGCTGGACATAAAACCGGGCCCGCAAGTGGGGGAACTGCTGGAAAAGGTGGCCGATGCACAGGTGGATGGAAAAGTAGTCACCAAAGAAGATGCCCTGGCGTTTTTGAAAAGTTTACCCCTGCCCGCGCCGGAAAAATAAGGATTAAAAACTATAAAATAAATCCGGGTCTGCGTTTGGCAGGCCCGGATTTTTGTGCGTTCAAAAGCGGTTTATTTCTTGTTTTTGTAAGCATCTTCCAACGCTTTGGAAAGCTGGGCGGGGGGAATATCCCCAATGCCCAATATGCGCGCGTTGAAATCCGCCGCGTTAAAGCGTGCGCCTTGTTTCTTTTGGTATTTTTGGCGCAGGGTTTTAAGCGTTTCGTACCCGACGGGATAAGAAAGCGCTTCCCCGGGGAGTGCGGTGGCGGATTTGATGATTTTTTCCGCTTCTTCTTTTTCAAACCCGTTGGCCTGGGTTAAAAAGGTCATGGCATCCGCATAGGAAAATTGCCCCAAGTGCAAGTTTACATCCACGGCGGCCGCGGCGGCCCGGCGGTAGTCTTCAAAGGCCAAAAACAGGTTGTCCGTATCGGTGATAATGTATCCGGCCTCTTGCGCGGTGTGCTGGGCGTAAACGCTCCAACCGTTATTGAGCGTAGGCACGCCGTAGCGTTTGCGTATGCCGCCCAACGCATTTTGCTGAACCGATTTATAATAGCGCCCGGGCACCAATTCCCCGGCAATCATCAGCTTGCGGGCAGAGGGGTTTAAGTCCTGCACGGCCATTTTGTGTTTGGCCAGTGCGTTGCCGGTGGGCAAGCGGACAAAAAAGTCGTCCGTCGGCAAGTTTTGCGCCCCGTAAGGCGGCACAAATTTATAGGCTTGCATATACGCAAAATAAGCAGGCAGGGCTTGCACATTAAACGGCCCCTTAAATGCTTTTACGGCGTTGCGGTCTGCCAAAAAATCGGCCGCGTTTTGGGCTTCCTGCGCAATAGAAAATAAGATGTTGTTGGTGCTTGCGTCCAAGGCCAGGCGGTTTTTTATGGTGTAAAAATCAGCCGCGGTGGGCAAGGGCGCTTTTTTGTTGCGTTTTTTCTTTTTGGCCTTTTTTACCGGGGCGGAGCCGTCTTCGGTAATTACTTCGGCTTCTTCGTCGGCACTGACCGTAAAGGGTTCCAGCGCTTCTTGCAGGTTTTTGCGCGCTTCCAACAGGCGGCGTTGGGCCGCTTTGCGCAGGGCGGAGGGAGAATCCGTAATAAAGTATTTATTTTGCAACACAAATAAGTAGTCTTTTTCGCCCAGGCGGAAATCCGGCGTTTCTTCTTGCTGGGAAAGCGCCTTAAAATACTCAAACATATTTTTTAAGTTTTTGCGGGCGATATTGGTTTTTTTAACCGCATCTTGCCGGGATAGGTCGTCTTGCGCTTGGGTTTGCAGGTGGTGGGAAACTTGCTCATAGGCCAGATAGGCGTAATAGGCTTTTTCCATAGCCAGTTGGGCCAAAAAGGCAGACGGCGCTTTTAAGTTTTGGCGGGCTTCAGTGGCGGTTTGGGCCAACGCGGCCGAGCGGGCAGAGAGCGCTTCGTTCTGGCGGGTTTGTAAACTTAAACGCTTTAGGAGTAAATCATATACCGCATCATACGCTTGGGTGTAGTAAAGCGGGTCCGTAGTTAAACGGTTGCGGTTTAGTTGCCAAATTTCGTAATTTACGCGGGCTTTTAACAAGGCGTAATCCGTGCGTTTGGCGGGGGAGAATTTTTCGCCGTGCATTTCTTTAATGGCGGTTTGCAGGCTTTGCAGGGCCAGCAGGGCGGCTTGGTCACGCGCCGGGGTGCGGGTATCTAACTGCGTATTGGCAGATTCAAACCCCAGCAAGGTGGCCCGCTCCGGAAAGAACGTAAGCATAATGGATTCATAGCGGTTGGACGCTTCCATTAAAGCGTTGTCTTCCATCATGGCGTCAATATCGTCAAAAATGGCGAAAGGGTCGCCGGCGGAGTGCGCCGGATAAGCCGCCAATAAACTAACGGCAACCAGCGCAAGAAGGGTTTTCCATTTATTCATTTTGTGTCCTTATAAGGTTAAGATATTCTATTATTATAGCAAGTTGAAAGCACTTCTGCCCGCGGGATAGTTTTGCACATTTGGGGCAAAATATGGTAAAATAAAATTATATTAAAACGCCGTAGGCAGAGCCGTTCTGCCGTTTGCCCGCCCGGGCAAAACGCAACAAATACTGCGTTTTTTGCTATAATTAAAGTATACTTGTGACGGGCCATTAGCTCAGTTGGTAGAGCAGACGCCTCTTAAGCGTAAGGTCGTGAGTTCGAGCCTCACATGGCCCACTTTTTACTTTTCAGCTTTTCATTCCCTTTCTATTTTTTTGTATACACCGATGTTTTTGACACGTTATTATTGCGCCCGTTTTGTCCACCCGTTTGATGGGTTTAGCTATTTGGAATATTTTTTTGCGGTTCCCGGCGTGTATGCGGGGGCCCGGCAATTTACGGTTGCAAATATGGTATAATAAATAAATGTATGGGCCGCTAAGTAAGGGGCCTCCCGGGCAGATAGGTATATTGCTTGGGGGCGCACTTTGGCCGGCCTGCTTTTTTCGTGTAAATAATTTTAATAAAAAAACGGACGGATGGCGGAATCGGCAGACGCGTACGCCTTAGGAGCGTATGGAGCAATCCGT
Organism: Candidatus Avelusimicrobium faecicola; assembly: GCA_900540405.1. Classification (GTDB taxonomy): domain Bacteria; phylum Elusimicrobiota; class Elusimicrobia; order Elusimicrobiales; family Elusimicrobiaceae; genus Avelusimicrobium; species Avelusimicrobium faecicola. Next base: position 17,320 of record UQFW01000030.1, read on the forward strand.
GAGGGTTCAAGTCCCTCTCCGTCCATTTTTTGAACCAAAAACAGGAGTGTAAGACATGTCTATTTTCAAAACCGCAGAAGCGGGTGACGTAAAAGCCAAACAGCTGTCTAAAGAAGGCTGCAAGGTCACTTTAGCCGTAGAAGCTACCCCCGCTCTGGTAAGCAAATGCTTTCAAAATGCCGCCGTACAGGTGCAATCCCGTGCCCAAATGCAGGGTTTCCGCGCCGGGAAAGTACCGCTGGATTTGGTCAAACAAAATTTTGGCGGCCATATTAAAGAACGCGCCTTGGATTTAACGGTAAAAGCCGCCATTACCGCGGCTATGGAACAAGCCAAATTGAACCCGGTGGCCGTGCCGGTGCTTACCAAAGGTGATTTTGCCGCTTTTGATGACGGCAAAGCCTTCAATTTTGAAATTGCCGTAGATGTTGCGCCGGAATTTGACGTAAAAGATTACAAAGGCATTACCTTAACCAAAAAGGCCGAAACCGCCACGGATGCCGAAGTGCAGGAAAATTTGGACCGCGTTTTGGATGCCAACGCCCGCTTGGAAAACACCGCGGATGACGCCGTTATTGACGACAAATGCTATGCCGTGGTGCATTACAAAGGCCAAAGAAACGGCAAAGACGACTACAAACTGTCTGCCGATAGCGAACTGATTGATATGGCCGCCCCGCAAACCATGCCCGGCTTGGCAGATGCCATTAAAGGGCTCAAAAAAGGCGATAAAAAATCTTACGAAACCAAAGAAGGCAAAGATACCTTGTCTTTTGAAGTGACCGTAGACGAAATTAAAAACAAAGTATTGCCCAAATTGGACGATGCTTTTGCCAAAGACATGGGTTTTGATACCTTGGACGCGCTGAAAGCCAAAGTAAAAGAAAGCCTGGACGAAGAAGCCAAACAAAACGCCCGCCGCGCCGAAACGGCCGAAATTGAAGACCATTTGATTAAAATGAATCACTTTGATTTGCCGCAAAGCCTGGTGGAAGAATATACGGAATCTTCCTTGCGCAACTTTGTCACCAGCATGACCAAAATGAAACCGGAACAGCTGACGGCCGAACAGCGCAAAAGTTTTGAAGAACGCATCCGCCCGTCTGTGGAAAAGGACTTGCGCGTAGGGTATATCATCCACGCTATTGCCAAAAAAGAAAATTTGGAAGCCACGGAAGCGGATTGGAAAGCCGAACTGGACAAGAGCTTAGCCAGCGCCAATAACAAAGCCGAAGAAAAGAAAATTAAGGTTTTCTTTGACGAACGCAAAGCGCACATTATGGCTACCTTGGGCGAACGCAAAGTTTTTGAATTTCTCAAAAACAACGCCGTCACCAAATAGTTTACGCCGGTTAGTTTGCGGCCCCGCTAGGCAATTTATGCGGGGCCGTGGTATCTGTAAATTTTGTGTAGTGCCAACGTTTTAGGCGTGCCTAAGATGATTGGTTTAACCTCAACGGGGAGGGGG
>UQFW01000031.1 GCA_900540405.1 Candidatus Avelusimicrobium faecicola
GGTGGTAATGGTGCTGTTTGCCTTTATCTTCAAATATAAACACGAACCGGAAGCCATCAAATAAAAAAAGAATGCTTTTACCGTGCGCGGGCCTTTTATAAGGCCCGCGCTTTTTGTTGATTTAGTACAATATATGCTATGGAAATACTGACTCAAATTTTAGATGTTTTTTTGCATTTGGACGCCCACTTAAACGCTTGGGCCGCCTTGATGGGGTGGTGGTTGTATTTGGTGTTGTTTGTGGTGGTGTTTTGCGAAACGGGGCTGGTTGTCACTCCGTTTTTGCCGGGGGATTCCCTCTTGTTTGCGTGCGGAGCGTTGGCCGCCACGGCCGGGAGCCCGCTGGATTTATGGGTGTTGGTGCCCCTTTTATGGGTAGCCGCGGTGCTGGGTGATTTTTGCAATTATGAAATCGGAAAGTGGTTCGGCCCCAAAGTGTTCACGCGCAAAAACAGCCGTTTATTAAATATAGACCACCTGAATAAAGCACACGCTTTTTATGAAAAATACGGCGGTAAAACCATTATATTGGCGCGGTTTATCCCCATTATCCGCACGTTTGCCCCGTTTGTGGCAGGCATTGGCAAAATGACTTATTTTCACTTTGCTTCTTTTAACGTGGTGGGCGCGGCCCTGTGGGTGGCATTGTTTGTTTTTGGTGGCTACTTTTTTGCGGATTTGCCTATGGTGCAAAAGCATTTCCACTATGTGCTAGTGGCCATTATTGTGCTTTCCTGCCTTCCGGCGGTGTTTGAATTTTGGAACGAGCGCCGCAAAGCGCGCCAAGCCAAATAGGCTTTACATCATAAAAGGGCTTTTTCTTCCAACTCCACGGGTAAATGCCCGTGGGGTTTTATTTCGCCCAAAATCAGTTTGGCGGCCGATTGGAGCGCATAGCGGCTCATACCGTAAGTAGCCAATACGGCGTCCGCTTCCGGGTAGTTCGGAATGTCGTATGGGCTCATGGTAGAAATAAACACCGTGTTGGGGTTTTCCTGTATCAGGCCGTTAATGGCATTTTTTTGGTTGATGTTGGTTTTGTCCGCCCATTGTAAACTGGTCAGCACCAGTAAATCGGCCCCTTTGGCACAGGCGGCGGCGCGGCGGGAATCTTTCGCGCGCGGCGTAAGGGCCGCATTGTAGGTGCGCACGTTCCAGCCGTTTTCCAAAAACGGTTTTCCAAAATCGGGCAGTTGGTCCGCAAAGCGGGCCGGGGCAAAAAATACGGCGCACACGGTGGGTTTTTTGCCGTCTGCCCGGGCGGGCTTAAACGGCAGTAAACGGCGGCGGTCCCGTACCAGGGTGACGGCTTTATCGCTTACATCCTGCAACGCGGCCAAAAAGGCTTTGTCCGTCGGGCCGGGTACCGGGAGCGGGCCGTCCAAAAGGCCCAAATCTTTTTTAAGCTCAAAAATGCGGCGGGCGGCTTCTTCCATCCGGGTATTATCTTTGCGTTTGAGCAGGGTAGCTTTCATTCGGGCAAAAACCGTATCCGGCTTAATGTAGCGGCCAAGTAGCAGCATATCTCCGCCCGCATCTAACGATTTGACGGCGCAATCCGGTATTTTACAGAAAAAAGTGGTGCTTTTCATATCCAAACTATCGGTGACTACAAAGCCCTTAAAACCCATTTTTTCGCGCAAAAGGCCGTGTAAAATGGGGCGGGAAAAGGTGGAGATGTTGCGGTCATCTAACGCCGGGTACATAATGTGCCCCGTCATCACCCCGGGCACCCCTTGGCGGATAGCCTCCGCAAACGGAGCCAGGTGGATTTTTTCAATCACGGCTTTGGAATCGTGTACCACCGGCACGCGGTAGTGGGAATCCACCGTGGTATTGCCATGCCCCGGGAAGTGCTTAACCACGCTGATAATGCCTGCCGCTTGAAAGCCGTTCATTAACGCCACCCCCATTTTGGTCACGTTGGCCGGGTCCGAGCCGAACGAGCGCACCCCGATAATCGGGTTATGCGGGTTGCTGTTTACATCTAATACGGGGGAAAAGTTGATATGCACACCTGCGCGGCGCAGTTCCAACCCGGCCAGATAAGCGGCGGTGGCGGCGGCGTCTTCGTCTTGCGTGGCGGAAAACATCATATTGGTCGGTAAGTATTCAAAACCCAGCGTAATGGGGGTGTAGACGGTGCCGCCTTCGTAGTCAATGGAAATAAGTAGCGGTATTTTGTGTGGGCTTCGGGCGGCCCAGGTTTGCAGTTTGGTCACCAGGTCGGTCGTTTGTTTGAGTGAGTAATTGCCCCACTGAATCAGCACCCCGCCGATTTTGCCGGATTCTATGGCTTTGCGGTTTTGTTCGGCGCTGTCCACATCCACAAACAAAACCAACGTCTGCCCGAGTTTTTCGTCAAAACTCAAGTCTTCAAATTTTACTTCTGCTTGTGCCCATAGCGGGGTGAGCAGGAAAAGGGTTAAAAAAAGCCATTTTTTCATGCGTTTATCCGTAAAACTGCCATTTCGGCCGGGGCAAACAGGCGTAGCGGCATCCCCCAATAAAACCAGCCGGAAGTGACATATAAATTCATTAAATCTACCTGATACAAGCCGTAAATATGCGGGTATTTCCAGCGGACTAAAAAATTGAACGGAAAAATCTGCCCGTTGTGCGTGTGCCCGCTAACCATAAGCCCCGCCCCCGCGTCAGCTGCGATTTGTTCATAAAGCGGTTGGTGGCTTAAATAAAACAGCACATCCGTTTCCGGGCATTGGGAAAGCAACTCTTTTACTTGCCGGGCCGTCACCCGCGCGGTGCGGATGTCGTTCACTCCGGCCAAGGTGAGCCCTTCGGCCGGGCGGGCCGTTTGGTTTTGCAGTAAAGTAATGCCGCTTAAACGGTAAAATTCCAAGGCGTTTTCATAGCCGTTGTAGTATTCGTGGTTGCCCAGTACCCCGTATTTGCCGAGCGGGGCCTGAAAACGGTTTAAGGCGGCGGCGTATTTTTCCCGGTGCGGGCCGTATTCAAACACATCCCCCAACACTAACAGCAAATCCGGCTTTTCCTGTTGCAACGTGTTCAGCGCGCGTTCAAAACGCGCCACGGATACGCCCATGCCCAAGTGGCTGTCCGACAGTAAAGCCACTTTTATTTGCGGGGCGCCTTCCACATACACGTCCACCGTTTTGACGGCCGGGTTTTTAAGCCCGCCCCACAGGGCCGTTCCCCACAAAGCCACCGTAAAAGCCACACTTAAAATGCCCAGCGTCCGCCCGGCGTGGACGTGCCAAAACAGTAAAATCCATTGGATAAACGCAAACAGCATACATACGCAAAACGCAATAAAGGCAAACCCTACCCACACGTTTGTAAAATAGTATAAACTTTGGGCAAGCGGGCCGAAATGGTGGTGCGGAAAAGTCATCCCCCAACGCACCAGTAAGGATAACACCAAGGGAACGCCCACCGCCGCGTATTTGAACGGAACGGACGGGAACGCATAGTGGAGCCAGGCTCCGGCGGTAAATTGCATTAAAAATAATAAAAAACAGGCCACCCAAAAGAAAACGGAAAACATAACCCCTCGCCACAAAACGAATCCCGCGCCAAATAAAAAATGCTTTACGCGGGTACAAGTATATTGTAATAAAATTCCTCAATAATAAGTATAATATATTTATATTCTATATTTAGAGGATACCAATAACTATGACCGTAAGAGTAAGATTTGCCCCTTCGCCGACCGGATTTTTACATATCGGCGGGGTGCGCACGGCGCTTTTCAATTACCTTTTCGCCAAAAAGAACAAAGGCACATTTTTGCTCCGCATAGAAGATACGGATGAGGAACGCTCCACCCAAGCCTCCACGGATGCTATTTTTGAAGGTATGCAGTGGATGCAGTTGAATTGGGACGAGGGCCCGTTCCCGGACGGAACCTCTAAAGGGCCGGATGCGCCGTATTACCAGGCTATCCGCGCCGACCAGGGCATTTATAAAAAATACATTGACCAGCTGATTGCCGAAGGCAAAGCCTACAAATGCTATTGCACGGAAGAAGAACTGGAAGCCAACCGCCAAAAATGCTTGGCGGAACACCGCCCGCCCAAATACAGCGGCAAATGCCGGGATTTAACCCCCGAACAGCAAAAAGAGCTGGAAGCCCAAGGGCGCAAATACGTTATCCGTTTCCGTATGCCGCAGGAAGGCGACGTGGAATGGGACGATATGATTCGCGGGCATGTTAAATTTGCCAGCAAAGATTTGTACGATTTGGTTATCCAAAAAACCAGCGGCTACCCCACTTATAACTTTGCCGTGGTGGTGGATGACCATTTAATGCGTATGACGCACGTTATCCGCGGGGATGACCACATTTCCAATACTCCGGCGCAAATTCAAATTTACCGCGCGTTGGGGTGGAAAGAGCCTATTTTTGCCCACTTGTCCATGATTCACGGGCCGGACGGCAAAAAACTTTCCAAACGCCATGGGGCTACCAACGTGGTGGAATTTCAAAAAATGGGGTATTTGCCCGAAGCCTTAAAAAACTACCTGGCCTTGTTAGGGTGGGCGACGGCGGATTCCCAACAATTATTTGCCCCCGGGGAATTGGAAGAAAAATTTGATATTGCCGGCTGTCAGCCCAGCCCGGCGGTTATGGACCCCGAAAAACTGAACTGGATGAACGGGGAATACATCCGCCATACGCCTATTGCGCGGTTGACGGATTTGGCGTTGCCGTTTATTCAAAACGCCGGGATTGACGTGTCCAAGACGGACCGCGCCCGCCTGGAAGGCATTATCGGCCTGGAACAGGAAAAATATAAACTGCTTACGGAAATCCCGGATTTAATCCGCTTTTTCTTTGAAGCGCCTAAATTTGAGCAAGAAGCGTTGGAAAAAGTATTTTCCAAGCCGGAAGCCAAAACCGTATTGGAAGGCATGATTAAAGTGTATGGGGAGTTGGCGGACTTTACCGAGGCCAACCTGGAAACCGCCGCCCGCGCTTATGCCAAAGCCAACGGGATGAAAGCCGGGCAGATTTTCCACCCGGTGCGTGTGGCTGTATCCGGCCGCACCCACGGGCCTACCCTGTTCAAAATGTTGGAATACATGGGTAAGGAAACCGTCCTCGCGCGCTTAAGCGCGGCGCTGGCGCTTTGTAAATAAAAGTATCCCGGGTTCCCCCGGAAGGAACGGCATGAAATACTGGCTTTTTGAGCGTGGTGATGTGGTGGGCCCTTTCCCGGCGGAAGAATTGACCGGGCGGGAGGGGTTCGGCCCGCAGAGTTTAGTATGCCCGGAAGACCGGGGGGACGACGATACTTTTTGGAAAGAAGCGCAATTTTACGAAGATTTTGCCCCGGCGGCCTCGTCCGCCCCGGCAGAGCCGGACGAAAAACAAACCTCCGCTGTGCCGGAGCCCGCGCAACCGGCTGAAAAAAAAGATGTATTTGACGAAGAATTGGACTCTTTATTGAGTGAAAATAACCCGTTGGCCGAGGCGGAACTCTCCGCCGGAGAAACGGCCGAAAAAGTCCACTTTCCGCCCCATGAGCCTGCCAAATCCGGCCCGATTGAAGATTATTTCAACAATATACAAGGGGGGGATTTGGGCAATATTTTGGGTATCCCGGACCCGAATGAAAATTCCGATATGAATTTGGCGCGCGCGTTTGAAAAGCAGTTCAAACAAACGGAACCGCCCCCGCAAACGCAAACCCCGGTGCAGATAGAGTCCGGCCCTTTTGATGAATTTACCGCCAAAGAAGATTTGGATGATTTAACCCCCGGCGACGGCCTGGCCGCGGTGGCCCCGCTGAACGACAACGGCGCCCCGGTGGTGCTGGCGGAAAAGCCGCTCCCGGCCGAAGAAAAACCGAAATTCCGCCTGCGTAAAAAGCAGGAGCCCAAACCCGGGGAAGACAAAACCGCCCTCCGGGCAGAAACGCAACCCGCACAAGAAAAGCCTGCCGCCGGGGAACATTTGCAACCCGCGCAAGCGGAGCCCACCCCAGCGGCCGTGCCGGACGAAAAACAAACCCCTGCTGAACAGGAGCCTGCCGGGCACATTCCCGCAGATAAAAAATCTGTGCCGGAAAAGGCGCCTGCCGAGGAACCCCAACCGCAAGCACAGAAAGAAGAAACTTTAACCGAAGAAAAACAACCTGCCGAAACGCAGGCTCCGGCCGAAAAAGCGGAAGAAATTTCGCCTGCCGGGGCGGCGGATGGAGAAACCGTTTTGCCGGAAGAAACCCAACCGCAAACGCAGGGTGCTGTTTCCCCGGCCGAACAAGCGGAGCCTGCCCCCGCACTGCAAACAGAAACAACCGGGGCCGCGGAGGGTGCGCCGCTCCAGGCCGCCCAAGAAGTCCAGCCGGAACCCGCGCCGCAAGCGGAGCCGGAAACGGAAGAAATGGATTCTATCCCCTTGTCCGTGGCCCGGGAGCCGCTGGCTCTTTCCGTAAAAAACCCGGACGGATTAAAAGAAACGCCCGCGGAGGAAACCCCTGCTCCGGCCAACGGCCCGGCAGAAACGGCGGAGCCGGAGGCGCAAACCCGCTACCCGCAAGAAAAACCGATTTTGGATATACAAGAAACGGCGGAGGAGCAAACTTCCCAAACCGCGCAAGAGCCGGAGGGGAACGCGCCCCAATCTGCCCCAGAGGCGGAAAAAGAAACTTCCCAAGCCGCGCAAGCGCCTCAAGAAAGCGCGCCGCAAGCCACGCAAACGCCGGAAGAAACCCAACCGCAAGAGCCGGAAAAAGAAAGTCCCCAAGCCGCGCAAGTTCCGGCCGGGGAGCAAACGCCTGCGCCTGCCGCGCAAGACCCGGTGGAAGAAATTATGTCCGGCGCGGTGGAGGTAAATACCGCGCCCGAAGTGCCGGAGCCGATAAAGCAAGTGGCCCCGGTGGTGGAGCCGCAAGTCAACCGGGTGAAACCCAAACTTAAAAAAACGCCGGAAATAGAACAATTTTTAACGGAAAAGATTTTGCCGGCGGATGAGCCGCCCGCCCGCCGGAACAAAGGCGTGCTTTGGGCGGGAGTGTTGCTTGTTTTGTTATTGTTGGCGGGTGGTTTTTTACTGCTGTTAAAACCGGCCGCTACCAAGCCGGAAACGGCCCCGGCCGCCCAGCCGCTTACGCAATCGGGCGGGGCGGTGGAAGAACTGATGCCGGATGCCGCCGTTCAGCCGGAAGTGCCAACGGCCCAAGAGGCGTTGTCTTTACCGGGGGCGCCGTCTGCCAAGGCCAAGTCTGCCGCACCTGCCGCGCCTGCCGCGCCGGAATTAAACCCGGTGGATACGGCGCGCCAAATTGTGCAAAATTACAATTTACCTAATTTTAATGGCAAAGTATCCGATTATTTTGATAGGATTTATAAGGATAAGCTAGCCCAAGGATACAGCGCAACTTGGTCTGCCGAGCGTTTGCATAATAATGTATATATTGTAAAATACCGTTTAAGCAAAACGCGCTCTGAACCTGTGGTTTATATTTTTCAGGTAGATGTTGCCCGCAATAAACTGACAGGCGCGCTGAATAATATTACGTTGGACTTGGTTGGAAAAATAAAATAAACCGAAAGAGGGTCATATTATGATAATCATGGACGATTTGTTCAAACTGATGAAAGCCAAAAATGCTTCCGATATTCACCTGACGGTGGGTGTGCCGCCTGTACTGCGTATTGAGGGGCGCTTGTATGCCACGCAATTTGAAGTATTGACGAAAGAAAGCGCGCAAACGCTGATTTATTCTATTATGACGGACGAACAACGCCAACAATTTGAAGAACATTTGGAGTTGGACTTTTCCTTCGGCTTAAAAAGTTTGGGCCGTTTGCGTGTAAACATTTACAAACAAAAAGGTTGTGTGGCCGCCGCGTTGCGTTCCATTCCTAATGAATTTAAGTCCTTTGAACAGCTCAACCTGCCGCCCGTGGTGTACAACATTATGAAGTTAAACAAAGGCCTGGTACTGGTGACCGGGTGTACGGGGTCCGGTAAATCTACCTCTTTGGCCAGTATGATTAACTACCTGAATATGAACGAAAGCAACCATATTATGACGGTAGAAGACCCGATTGAATTCGTACACCAGCACCGGCGCAGTATTGTAAACCAGCGCGAAGTAGGCTCGGATACGCTTTCCTTCCAGGCCGCCTTGAAACACTTTTTGCGTCAGGACCCGGATGTCATTCTGGTAGGTGAGCTGCGCGATATTGAAACCATTGAAGCATGCTTGACCCTGGCCGAAACCGGGCACTTGGTATTTGCCACCCTGCACACCAACGACGCCGTGCAGTCCGTCAACCGTATTATTGACGTGTTCCCGGCCAACCAACAGCCGCAGGTGCGCACCCAGCTATCCTTTGTGTTGGAGGCGATTTTGTCCCAACAGCTTATTCCTACGTTGGACGGCCGCCGCGCCATGGCGTGCGAAGTGTTATTGGCCAACTCGGCCGTGCGCAGTTTAATCCGCGACGGAAAAGCCGAACAAATCCTTTCCACCATGCAAACCAACGCCGGTATGGGTATGATTACCATGAACCAGGCTTTGGGGGATTTGTATATCCAAAAGAAAATCAGCTATCAGGAAGCGATTGGCCACTCGGGCGACCCGTCCGGCCTGAAAACGTACTTACAGCAAAAACTGGGTACGGGGAACTTCAAATAAAAAAGTTTGTTTACCACACGGAGCGCGTTTTACAGCGCTCCGTTTTTTTTGGGTTTTTGAAACCATGAACAACATTTTAGTAATTGGCGGGGCGTTTTACAGCGCTCCGTTTTTTTTGTGTTTTTGAAACCCCGCCTGTGCCGGGCCTATAAAAAACCGCCCTCTTGCAAAGGGCGGTTGCGGGAGAAACTTTTTTTACGGGCACACGCGGATAAAATAGTTGGTGCCCACGGCATCGGCTATTTCCAGCGGTACTTCTTCTACAAAGGCGTTTTGGGTCCAGCCGCTTTGGTACGGCGCTTTTAAGTTAAAGCTCGTTTTGGCGGTCACCATGCCCCATTTATAATCGGTCAAATTCACCTTGCTGTTGGTGCGGAAAGAAAACGTGAGCGACGTATCCCGGTTGAGGAAAGACGGCGCCATATACGCTTTACGCAGGGAGCCGGCGTTTCCTTCTATAAATTGGGCGGGGGCAATTACAATCAAAACCTCGTCTGTCCGCCCGAAAGCGGCGGCCTCGTAATGGGGTTGCAAAATTTCGGTCCACGCGCGCAAGTTGTTTTGTACGGAACCGCCCGGTTGCTGTTTGAGCGGAATTAAAATAGCTTCCCCTTGCTGTAAAATCGTTTGCACTAAAATATCCGCGCCGTTTTCCTGCTGGAACCGCGCATAAGAGCCGGCGGTAAACAGCTGGTTGCTTTCCGGGAAGTACGGGCTGGCAACTACCAATTTTTTACCCGGATTGTTTTTGCGTACGGATTGAATCAATTTGCTTAATTGCCAGCGGGTGCCGTCGTTAATATCGGCGGCAATAAAAATGCGGTTGGCTTTACGGGTCAGGCGGTTGTAAGCAACGGAATTGACGTGTACAACATCCCGCTTTACATAAGGGGCGGCTTTGGCGGCGTGGGCACGCACGAACGAAACATCTTTAACGGCCGATTGGTATATAGGGGATGTTTTGCGCAAACTTTGGGCCAGTGCCCAGTGGGAGAGCGCATTTTTATCCCGGTTATTTTGAAAATTACGCACCCTCCACAGGCGGTTGGCCCGGAGCAGTGCTTCCGAAATTTGGGCATGCTGAACTTTTTTACCCGCGTTTTGGGTGGCAATTTTAAGGGTCGGCAATGTTTTGGCCGCTTTTTGTTCCGCATTGGAAACGGCTTTTTTGGCGGCGCCTTTCCACCCTTGCGCGTTGGAAAGGGCGGGGAAAGAGGTGCAAAGTAGGGCAGTTATTAACAAAGTTAGCGTGTTCTTCATACTTTTATTATAAAGGGCGCCGCTTTGCTTGGCAAGGGCCAAAAGTCCTAGGCGCTCATAGGCCCATCGGAAAGGGTTTGCTTATCACGCAGTTTGCGGTGGTAAGTAATGGCAAAGCGGTGTACTTCGTCGCGTATTTCCATTAAAAGGTTTAGGGCCGGGTCACCCAGCGGCAGTTTAATGCTTTGCGCCGCGCCGGGCAGATAAATGCCCTCGTTGGTTTCGGCCAGCGCAATAAACGGGATATACAACCCCGCGCGTTCAAAGGCGTTCATGGCGGCGTGAATTTGGCTCTTGCCGCCGTCTAACAAAATAAGGTCCGGCGTTTGGGCGGGGTCCCGCTTGATTTGCCGCAAACGGCGGAAGACGTTTTCTTCCATCATGGTAAAATCACTGCCGCCGCGTTCCGGCAGTTTGGAGCGTATTTTGAAACGGCGGTAATGTTCGTGGTTTTTTTCTCCGTTGATAAAGCACACCATACAGCCCACCGCTTCACGCCCGAATAAATGGGAGTTATCAAACGCTTCTATGTGGGAGGGTATTTTGTGCATGCCGATAACCTGCGCCAAGCGTTTTAGTTTATCCGTATTATCCATGGCGGTGACGATTTGCTGTTCGTTAAATTGTCCCACCAAAACGCGCTCTTTCATGTGGGTTAAGGCACTTAAAAAATTGCGGTAGACGGCCGCTTGTTCATACTCCAAATTTTGGGCGTGGCGGCGCATGAGGGCCGTAATACTGCGGGTGATGTTTTCAAAATCCCCGGATAAAAATAACGCCATGCGTTCGGCCAGTTGGCGGTAATGTTCGTACGAAATTTTCCCCGCGCAGGGGGCCGGGCATTGGCCGGTGTGGTAATAAATACAAGTGTTTATTTTGCGCTCGTCTAACGGTTTTTCGCGCGAAAAACTCCACTTGCACGGGCGCAAAGGGGCGTATTTGCTTTTCCATAAAAAGCGCAGTAAACTTTTAACAATGCTGGATTTGGGGTACGGCCCAAAGTATAAATCTTTGCCGGGAATGTGCCGCCGGGTAAGCAAAACGCGGGGAAAGTCTTCACTCATGGTCAGTTTCAAATACGGGTAGCTTTTGCCGTCTTTGCCCAGGGAGTTAAAAAACGGTTGGTAGCGCTTGATGAGCTTTTCTTCCAGCACCAGGGCGTCGCGCTCGCTGGCGGTGGTGATGTAGTCTATCTTAGCGATTAACGGCAGTAAACAGGGCAGTTTCCAACCGCGTGAATAGAGGTTGGATTCCTGAAAATATTGCTTGACCCGGTCCGACAAGTTTTTGGCCTTGCCGATGTAAATAATGGTGCCTTCTTTGGCACGCATAATATAAACGCCGGGCTGGCGGGGCAAAAGTTCAATTCTGTAATCCATTATTTATATTTTAACATTTCCCCCAAAATAAACGCATGCGGGACAAAATGTTAGGAAGAAATAGCCATAAAACACATTTTTTTGCTAAAATAAATAAAGCAAAAGATATTGTATCGTTTTCTGCATAAGCCGAGGCAACTAAAAAAAAGTTGACCCGGCAGGCTATAATTAAATACAATATATATAACAGATTTTTGTATAGAGGAAATGCTAAATGGCTAAATTGAAAACCGGTAGACATACCAGCGCTTTGAAAGCCCAGCGCCAAGCTGAGAAGAGAACTTCCCAGAATAAAGGGCTGATTAAAAAGGTCCGCGTGGCCACCAAAACCGTAAAAGCCGCCGTTGCTACGGCCGCCGCTACGCTGAACGAAGATTTGAAAAAAGCGGAATCTTGCATTGACAAGGCTGCCAAAAAGAATGTAATTCATTGGAAAACGGCCGCCCGCAAAAAATCCCGCTTGGCTAAAGCCGCCAACAAAGCCGCGGCCGCCAAATAAGTTTTTTGCAAACCCAAAAACACTCCCGGAAAGGGAGTGTTTTTTTATATATTAACGCTATGCCCTGCCGTGGGCGCGGCATATAAAAACTTGTAGAGCGCGCGCCGTATAAAGTATAATATACTTACCGGTAGGTAAAAACTATAAAAATTATTTTAATTATGAAAATCAAGTTAATGGTATTGTTGCTCATTTTATGCCCGTTGGCGGCATACGCGGCTGAAAAGCCTGTTTTTACCCACAAAGCGGGGGAAGTGGCCCTCGGTTTGGGGGTCAAAAGTTCCACCCCCGGTTTGGGGACGGATTGGGGCGAGTTTAATATAGAAAACCGCACCACAGGGGTAGCGCATGACGCCAAACCCGGCACTCCCAGCATTGGTGGGGATTTGCAGGCGGTGTATTTTGTTAATCCGTGGCTGGCGGTGGGGGCATCCGTAGGAGATGAATATTTTGACCACGATATTGCCAGCGGCGTGGAAAAAGACATTGATACCTTTATTAAAAACGGTTTGTTTTTGGTGCGCGTGTATGCCAATCCGCAAAGCCGCTATAAAGTGTATTTCCCGCTAGCGGTGGGCGTGGCGCGGATTGACAGCCGTTCGGATTTAAGCCCGGCGGAGCATTTTAAGTATACGGGTTTTGCCGCCCATGCCGGGGTGGGGGTGGAACAAATCTTCAGCGAGTATTGGGCCCTGGCGCTTGAAGCGCGCTACAACTACAATAAATTTCACCGCACGCTTACCAACGCCCATAACGAAGTCTACCGCGTGTACCCGTCTATTAACTATATTTCTATGTCTTTGCGGTTGGATTACCGTTTTTAGTTCGGGGGGCACTTTTCCTCCGCCAAGGAAAAACAGTGAACCATAAAAAAGCCGGAGCGTAAAGCTCCGGCTTTGGTGTGTTATGGAAAATTTATTTATTAAATAAAGTAAGCAAAATCCCCTTTAGCATAATTTTAGGGTCGGTTGCGGTAGAGGTTTTGAAGGCGGAGTCCGCTTCTATAATTTTATCCAACGTGCGCTTAAACGCGGCTTGCGTGGGCATAGCGCGTGCCTGATTGACCAGGCGGCTTTCCCAAAACATCAGCCCCGCCGCGCGTAAAATTTCGCTTTGCGGCAGGCCCGCTTCCGCCAGGCGTTTTACCCGCGCCATTTTTAAGATAGGGAACGTCATTTTGCTTAAAATGCCCACAGGTTCTTCGCCGTCGTCTACCAGTTTATCCACCAGCATAATGGCGCGGCGGCGGTCACACGCGGTAATGGCGTTGGAAAGCTCAAAGGGGTTTTCTTCTTTGGAAAAACCAATGCACGCCAGCACATCTTGCTTGGTGATTTTTTTATCCGCGCGGTCCAGTGTATACAGGTAGAGTTTTTCTATTTCCTGCTCCATGGCGGCCAATTCCCCGCCCACGGCTTCGCATAACACGTCCAGCGCGTCAAAATCCGGCTGGAGCCCTTTTTCCTGCATTTTATTGCGGGCCCACAGGTTTAATTCGTCCCGTTTAAGCTCGGCAAAATCCGCCACGCAACCGGCGTCGGCCGCCAGGCCGGCCAGGTTTTTTTCCGTCTTTATTTTTTTAGAATCGTTATGCGTCAGTACCAGCGTGGTGGTAGGGAGCGGATTATTTAAGTAGCGCAGGAGCGCTTCTTTAGGCTCTTTGCGGATTTTTTCTATCCCCGTTAAAATCACCATGCGGGTATTGGAAAAAACCGGCGCGGTGTTGGCTAATGTAAGCGCCTCGCTCCAATCGGCCTTGTCGGCCTCACTGCGGTAAATATTAAAATCGTCCGGCTGGAGGATTTTAATTAATTCATTAATTACCTGGTTTTTACGGTAGACGTCTTCCCCCGTCAATAAATAAACGGGGGAAACGGTACCGGCTTTTAATTGGGTAAATAATTTTTCCGCAGTGATTTTTGCCATTTTTAATTTATTGGGTAATGGTGGTATATTCCGGGTTATTCATTACTTTCTTTTTGTTTTCGCTCATTACGGAGCCGAACCCGTCTACCGTGCGTTTGATAATATCTTTGGAAAGTTTTTTCCAAATTACATCACGCGCCTGCACTTCCGTCATGCCGCCGGGCAAGGTGGAGGCGGAGTAAATTTGCGTGCCCAAAAAGGCGGGCTCGCGCCAGACCGGGGCATTGGTGGATTTATCAATAAATACCACGTCCAGCAATACTTCCATGCGGTACACGGTGGGGATTAACTGGCTGTCATACTGTATGGGCACATTTAAGTAGCGGCTGATGGTGGTGACCACCACGCCTTCCGCCCCGTTGTTTTCCGGCACAATTTGGTAAGAGCCGTTTTGCAGGAATTGGTCGTACAATTCAATATAAAACTTGTCTTCCAAGGTAAAAACTTCCGTGCGGTTGAGTACCGGGCGTACGGCAATTTTTTTGATGTGCTGGGGCATAATTTGCGCTTGCGGCTTGTAAATTACGCCTTCGCCCGCGCAGGCGGCCAATAACAGGCCGCCCAGCAGGGTGCAAATGGTTTTTTTCATAGTAAACCTCTATTTTTTAGGTGCGGCCACAATGCTTACCATGCGGCCGGGGATTACAATTATTTTCTTAATTTCAAACCCTTCCAAATTGCGTTGCACTTTGGCACTGGCTAAAGCCAATTTTTCGGTTTCTTCCCGGGTGGCTTTGGCAGGTACTTGTATGCGGTCACGCACTTTGCCGTTTATTTGCACCCCTAATTCCAGGGTGTCATCCTGCATAAGCGCGGCGTTGGCTTGCGGCCAGGCGCTTTTTACCAGGAACCCTTCATACCCGCGCAGTTGCCAGATTTCTTCCGTTAAATGCGGGGCAAACGGGTGGAGGAGTTTTAAGAAAGTTTCAAACGTGTTTTTGCTTACTTGCGTTAATTTGCCGGCTTCGTTAAACAGCACCATTAAGCCGGAAATAGCCGTATTAAAGCGGAAGTTCTCAATATCTTCGTTAATTTTAACAATGGTTTTATTTTTGAGGATTTCCAACTTGCGCTCGTCAGCTTCGTCTTTCAGCTGCACTTTTTCGCCCCATTGGGCTACGCGGCGCAGGAAACGGCTGATGCCTTCAATGCCTTTCATATCCCACGGTTTGCTGGCTTCAAACGGCCCCATGAACATTTCGTACATGCGGAACGCATCCGCCCCATATTGGGATAAAATTTCGTCCGGGTTAATGACATTCTTTTTGGATTTGGACATTTTTTCAATCAGCGGGGAAAGTTCTTCTCCGGTGGTTTTTAAGAATGCCTTGCCGTCTTTGAAGTCAATTTCGCTATAAGCGTGGTAATTGCCCATTTTATCCCGGTAGGAATAGGCCAAAATCATACCTTGGTGGCGTAATTTTTGGAACGGCTCTTTGTGGCTTACAACGCCCAAATCAAACAAAACTTTATGCCAGAACCGCGCGTATAACAAGTGGAGTACCGCGTGTTCCGCGCCGCCGATGTAGCAATCCACCGGGCCGTAAGCCTTTTCAATGGCGGGGTCTACTAAAGCGTTCTCGTTATGCGGGTCCATATAGCGCAGATAATACCAGCAGGAACCGGCCCACTGGGGCATGGTGTTGGTTTCGCGCTTGGCCGGGCCGCCGCAGTGCGGGCAGGTGGTGTTGACCCAACTGTCCACCGTGGCCAGCGGGGATTCCCCGGTGCCGGACGGCGCGAATTTTTCTACTTCCGGCAGGCGTAGCGGCAACTGGTCTTCCGGCAGAGGCACTACCCCGCATTTGGGGCAGTGGACGATGGGGATAGGCTCGCCCCAATAGCGTTGGCGGGCAAACACCCAATCGCGCAGTTTGTAAGTGGTTTTGGCGTTGCCGCAGTGGTGTTCTTCCAACCATTTAATCATGGCGGCTTTGGATTCTTTCACCCGCAGGCCGTTCAAAAAGCCGGAATTAACCAGCTCTCCGTCGCCGGTGAAGGCTTCTTTTTCTACACCTTGTTCGCTCTTAATCACTTCAATAATATCCAAACCGAATTTTTTAGCGAAGGCGTAGTCGCGTTCGTCGTGGGCGGGCACGGCCATAATGGCCCCGGTGCCATAACCCATGAGAACATAGTCGGACGTCCACACCGGGATTTTTTTACCGTTTACCGGGTTGACGGCATACGCCCCGGTAAATACGCCGGTTTTTTGTTTGTTGAGGTCGGCGCGTTCAAAATCGCTCTTTTTGGCGGAATCGGCCTGATATTTTTCCACCGCGTCTTTTTGTTGGGGCGTGGTAATGGTTTTTAATACCGGGTGTTCCGGCGAAACCACCATATAAGTAGCCCCGAAAAGGGTATCCGGGCGGGTGGTAAAAACGGTAATGGTTTCGTTCGTGCCGTCTATGTTAAAAGTGACGTTCGCCCCTTGGGATTTGCCAATCCAGTTTTTTTGCATGGTCAGCGTGCTTTCCGGCCAATCCAAGGTGGGCAAATCTTCCAGTAAGCGCTCGGCATACGCGGTAATGCGCAAAATCCACTGGCGCAGGGCCTTGCGTTCAATTTCGTGCCCGCAGCGTTCGCACTTGCCGTTAAATACTTCCTCGTTCGCTAGCCCCGTTTTGCAGGACGGGCACCAGTTTATCGGTACGGTGGATTCATACGCTAACCCTTTTTTGAAAAGTTGCAGGAAAATCCATTGGGTCCATTTATAATAGTGGGGGTCCGTGGTGTCAATTTCGCGCGCCCAATCGTACGCCAGGCCGATAGATTTAATTTGGCGTTTGAAGTTGGCTATATTTTTTTGCGTGGTTTCGCGCGGGTGAATCCCGGTAGCAATGGCGTAGTTTTCCGCCGGCAAGCCGAAAGCGTCCCAACCCATCGGGTGCAGGACGTCGTAGCCGTTCATTAATTTGAAGCGCACCAAAATATCGGATGCGGTGTACCCTTCCGGGTGCCCCACATGTAGCCCCGCGCCCGACGGATACGGGAACATATCTAAACAATAAAACTTTTTGCCGTTAGGCATTTTGGGGCTGGCAAAAAGGTTGGCTTTTTCCCAGCGGTCTTGTTGCTTCTTATCTATTTGCGGAAAATTATCAATACTCATAAGTCTATTTTATCAATTTTTACAGCTAAATAAATGCTTTTTGTATTGAGCGGGCGGCGGATAAAAATTTTGCCCTGCTTTCCGGTTGTTAAAAGCCGGGGCGCAACGCCCTGCCTGCCGTTATTTAATAGGGAATATTTTTTTGATAAAATGTATTTATACTAAAAACATCAAAAGAGAGGTTTTTAATGAAAAACGTAACTATGCGCAAGAATAGCGGTTTTACATTGATTGAGCTGTTAGTGGTGGTACTGATTATCGGCATTTTAGCCGGGGTGGCACTGCCGCAATATGAGGTAGCCGTCTTAAAATCCCGCTACTCCAATATGGTGGCGGTGTTGGGCACCATCCGCGCGGCGGAAGAAGCCTATTATTTGGCTAACGGGAGCTATGTGGATAATACAGATTCGTTGGATATTTCGGAATTATCCGGTTGTACTTCCCATCCGGGGGATGGAAGTGGGGCTATTACTTGTAAAAATTTTACCATAGACATAAATGCCGGGTGGGCGGATAATAATCCGGCGGCATATTTACAAACCCGTTTGGCGTATGTGCATTACCAGGATTTTAGTGCCACCAAGGCCGGCCAGCGGGAATGTTGGGCAAAAATAGGGGATAAAGCGGCCAACCAGGTTTGTTTAAGTATGGGCGGAACCTTAAACGGCACCAAAAGCGGAGTGACTGGAGCTGGCGGAAGTATAAATTTATATACATTACATTAATTTTTACCCCGCCCGGTGCGGGGTTTTTTATGTTGTTATTCCGGGCGGCGTTTCAGAAAAGCGGCAATTTTTATGGGGTCGCCCAAAAAATAATCTTTTTGCGCGTGGAAATTCTCATCTAATTCCATAATCCACGGCGTGGCGGGCGGAACGACCAAGGTTTCCACCGCGGCGGGCGGAAGTTGCTTAAAATAACAGGCTAACGCACGCAGTAAATCTTCGTGCGCGGCTACCAGTATCGTATCCGCTTGGGCAAACGCGGGGAAAATTTCCTGCCGGAAAAAAGCCAACGCGCGCGCTTGTGCCATTTGCAGGGATTCTCCATTCGGGGCGGTTATGCCCGCCGGAACCAAGGCTTGCGCGGCGCGGTTATCGGCCCGGGGAATAGGGCAGGCGGTAAAGGTGCGCCGCCATAATAACACTTGTTCCGGGCCGAATTGGCGGCCCGCCTCCGCGCGGGTAAGCCCTTGCACGGCCCCGTAGTGGCGCTCGTTTAATTGCCAAGCGGGGGTGGCGGGAATTAAACGAGCGCCACTACGG
>UQFW01000032.1 GCA_900540405.1 Candidatus Avelusimicrobium faecicola
GGAAACTTTTTCAAGCCGGCCCGCCTTTTTAGGGGCCGGCTTTTTTGCGCGTACCGTTGCTACCGTATTCAATAAATGGCGTAGTTTTTATGAAACTCCCCGGGTATAAAGCCCGGGGATTTTTATAAGTGGGCGCTGTATGGGGTAAGCCGTATAGGGTGCGCCGGGTTTATGTAAAAGCCCCGGGTATAAGCCCGGTGGGTATGGTGCGCAGTATTTATCCTCACAATAAAAAGCCCCCCGCTTTGGGCGGAGGGCTTTTTCATATTCCTTGCGGAACAACTAAAACTTATTGTTGCGCGGACGCATCCGGGTTGTAGGCGGAGTACGCATCTTGGGCCGCTTGAGCAGTGGCATCATACGCATTGGCCGCGGCGTTATAACCGTCGTTTACAGCCCCGGTAGCGGCGTTGTAGCCGTCGCTTACGGCATTGGCGGCGGTATCATAGGCGTTTACGCCTTGGTCGTAGGCGGCTTGAGCGGCGGCCGCCTGTTGGGCTGCGGCTTTTTCGGCCGCTTCGCGTTTGGCTTTAGCCCGGGCGGCGGCACGCGCTTTGGCTTGTCTGGCTTTGCGGGCTTTAGCGCGGGCGGCCTGTTTGGCTTTGGCCTGTTCGGCCGCTTCGGCTTCTTGGATTTCTTTGGCAATATCCGTCAAAGAGGCTTCGGCCGCGGCTTTGCTGTCTTCCAGTACGGAGGGCGCCGGAATAGCAACTTCTTCTACCGTAGGATTGAGCGCTTCCTGCACGCTTTTTTCCGTCACATCCGTTTCCTGCTCGTTGTCTTCCGCCGCCGCCTGCATTTGCGGGGCCAACCCGGTGGTGTCTTTCCCGGCTACTTCCAGGGCCTTTACGTCAAAGACGTTCCCGGCAGGGGTGCCCGCCAAATATTCTTTAGATAAATCAAATACGGTTTTATTGTCTTTGTTGACGGCTTCCAAATCCGTATTCGTTTTTAACAAAAGCAGAGCCACTTTTTGGTTTTTGTTTTTTACCGCTTGCATGAGGGCGGTGTCGCCATTGGCGTCTTTCAAATCCAACTCCACCCGTTTGGACTCCGCCAACACTTGGGCACAAGGGGCGGCTTTCGGGTCCTCGGTCGCGCGCATAAGGGCGGTTTTGCCGTCGTTATCCACGGCGTTTACATCAGTTTTTTTTTCACCTTGCAAAATGCTTACAAACACCGGTTTGTGCTGTTTTACTGCCGCCGTTAAAACGGTTTGTCCGTTTTCGTCTTTGGCGTTTACATCCGCACCCAGGTTGATTAAGGTTTCAAACGTGCGGGTTTGGTCGGTAGACATAGCATAAAACAGCGGCGTGCGTTTGTGGGAATCGGTAATGTTTATATCCGCACCGTTGCGCACTAAATAGCGCACGGTGGCATCCTGCCCTTCGGCCGCGGCTACGGCTAAAGCGTTTAAGCCGTTGTTCGGGTTTTTGTAATTCACGTTCGCCCCGTTGGCTACCAACGCTTGCACGTTGCCCAACGCCCCCGCTTGGGCCGCATACATTAACGGCGTGTTGCCGGTGATGTCGGCCAGTTCCGTAGCGGCGGAGTTGAGTTTGATTAAATTGGTAATCAGCGCTTTGTTGTTTTTAGCGGCGGCGTGCAAGAGCGCGGTTTTGCCCAAATCGTCTTTGGCGGTCACGTCGGCACCGTGGGCAATTAAATATTGGGTCGCTTCCGTATTTCCGGCGGCGGCCGCGGCAATAAGCGGCGTCACCCCATAGCTGGAAACTTCGTTTATTTTCGCCCCGCCTTCTTCTACCAACATTTTAATAATATCCATATTCCCTCTTTCGGCCGCAACCGCCAGAGGCGTAATGCCTGCGTAGTTTTTCTCGTTCACGTTTACGTTGGCAAACAACAACGTTCTTACGCGGTCGGCATCGTCCACTTTTACGGCGCGCACGAGGGACGTATCGTATACAAATTTAGTTTTGGCGCGTTCGCGCGTACCCAAAGTGGTGCTGGCGTAATTTTTCTTTTCCGCGCCGAATACGGTTCCGCGGTAAATATCGCCGGGCACATCCCCCGTGGCTTTGGCGGCCAGTTGGGCGGTGGTGTCAGTTTCCGCACCGCCTTGGCTAAACGCCGGGGCGGCTAGAAACGGTAAAACAAAAAGCATATATAGTTTTTTCATGTAGTAATCCTCCGGTACTTATATTATACAAATAGGCGGCGGATTTTTTACAAAAAATTTCAAAAAAATTGCCGCGGCGGTGCTAAAAAAAGGAAAGCCGTATACCGGATAGCTTAAAATAAATAGTTATTTTTTCAATATTTTTGTTAAAAAACTTGCATTTTTTTTAATAAGCGTATAAAATATAAGGTATAAATAAAAAGATTTTATCCCCCAGAACCTTCGATTTACCCCCCGAACGGTTCTGAAAAAACCCCCGGACGAAAGTTTGGGGGTTTTTATGTGGCCGCGAGTGTGGCGGTTTATAGCGGGGCTTTCCTCGGCAGTGGGGCGCAAGCCGTTGCAGGGTGGGCGCGCGGCGCGGTTTGTAGCGGGGCGGATTTCTATACAAAAATAAAAAACCGCCGCCTTTTAACGGGCGACGGCTTTTTATAAGGGTCCGAACAGTTATTTGCTGATAGCGCCAACCGGGCAGGTAGAAGCGCAAGAACCACATTCAATGCAGGTACCTTCAGCAATGGTTCTTTTGCCGTCTTTTTCGGAAATAGCGGCTACGGGGCAAGCACTTTCGCAAGCGCCGCAGTTAATGCAAACATCCGGATTTACTTTATAAGCCATGGTTTATTCTCCTCATTCATACTGCTGATAATTTTATTATACTTAAATTATACAAAATCCGGCCGGATTTGGCGCGCTTAAAACTGCGCTATGCCGCCGCGCGCCAATTATGCTATTATAAAAATAACACTTTTTTAAGGAGGCTAAAATGAAGAAAGGTTTTACATTAATTGAATTGTTGGTGGTTGTGCTGATTATCGGCGTTTTAACGGCGGTGGGCGTTCCGCAATATATTAAAGCGGCCGAAAAAGCCCGCGCCGCCGAAGCGTTGCAAATGATGGGCGTATTGAAAGATTCCCTGGCTATTTGCTATTCCACTTATCAAAATAATTTTAATGCTAAATGCACGTTTGATAATTTGGAAGTAAAATTAGCGAACGCCACGGCGGAAAGCATTACGGGCGAAAGTTTTACGGTGACGCGCCTAAACGGAGATGACACCTATTATTACGGCGTTAAGTTTGAGCGCAACAACCCGGCGAAAGATTATTCCCTTACCGGCCAAAAACGCCGCAGTGACGGTGTTTTTGTGCGCAAATGCGTGCCGAATAATACAACCAAAGGGCGCGAACTCTGCCGCGTGGTGGCGGGCCGCAATTATGATAATGCCAACGGTTTTTAGCCCCCTGTGATTAAGTGCAGTGTGCCGGCTCCACCCCAGGGGCCGGCTTTTTATTTATAGGGCTACCCGGCAAACGGCTTGCGTGCTTTTCATTCTCTCCCCCCCCTTTTTTTAGGGGCCGGGGCGGCACATTGTAAGGCGCGCTTTACTCCCGCCGCTTGCCAAGCTATACGCCCCAATGGTATAATAAAAGTAAGGATTAGCTAACTTTTATACTTATGGAAAAAGATTTCAACCGCACATTACAGCAGTTAAGGCCGGGCAGTACCGCCCGGATTAAGGATATTCAGGCGGATGCCAAAATGACCGAAAAATTGGCCGCCATGGGCCTTGTAAAAGACCAACTTGTCACCCGCAAACCGGGCAGTAGCCCCATTGTGGTAAGCGTATCGGGCACCGAAGTTGCCATCGGGCGGGAAACCGCCAAAAAAATTATTGTAGCCGCCAAGAAAAACACCTTTCTGTTGGCCGGAAACCCCAACGTGGGCAAAAGCCTTATTTTCTCCCGCCTGACGGGCATTGGCATTATTTCTTCCAACTTCCCGGGTACCACGGTGGGGCTCAATTACGGGCAAACCGTTTTTAATGGGGATAGCTATGATATTATTGACATCCCCGGCTTGTACCGCTTGGAAGAAGAATGGCTGATTGAAGGCAAAAAACGCAATTTATTTAAGGAATTGGATTACGATTTTATCGTCTGCGTGGCGGATGCGTCCCACCTGGAGCGCAACCTGTACTTTTTGTTGGAAATTATGCAGCTTAAAAAGCCGGTTATTTTACTGCTTAATAAATTTGACGAAGCCCAACGCAAAGGGATTCAAATTAATGTAAAAGAGCTGGAAAAACAACTGGGTATCCCGGTCGTTCCGGCGGTAGCCACCACGGGCGAAGGGTTAAAAGAGCTGTCTTATCAGGCTTCTTTAATTACGGAGCAAAAACAGCCGCTAAGTGACTTGCAGGTTCCCCCCACCGCCGAAGGCAAATGGCACGTTATCGGCGATATTATCAGCAAAGTGCAGGTGATTAAGCACAAACATCCGTCTATCTGGGAAAACTTACAGCGCATTGCCACCAACCCGGTGACGGGTATTCCGCTGGCGTTTGTGGTGTTGGTAGTGTCTTTCTTTGTGGTGCGCTTTGTGGGCGAAAGTATCATAGATTTTTTGTCGCCGTTTTATGATAATTATTATTTCCCCTTTATGCAAAAACTGTTTGCCGGTTGGTTTGGGGACAGTAATTGGCTGACCCATATTTTAGTGGGTGACGGCGGGGAGCTGTATTTTGGCATATTAACGGACGGCTTAAAAATTGCGCTGGTGGATGTAATGTCTTATGTGTTGGCATTCTATGCACTGCTGGGATTTTTGGGCGATTTGGGCTATCTGCCGCGCCTGGCGGTACTGTTAGACGGCCTGTTGCATAAAATCGGCCTGCACGGCTATGGGGCCATTCCCATTATGTTGGGGTTTGGGTGCAAAGTGCCTGCCGTCATGGGCGTGCGCGTGTTGGAAACCCGCCGCGAACGCATTATTGCCTTGGCGTTAATTTTGGTGATGGTGCCGTGTATTTCCCAAACGGCTATGATTTTTGCCATTTTGGCGCCGTACGGCATTAAATACCTGCTGATGGTTTTTGGTATTTTGTTCCTGTGCGGCATTTTGGCGGGAACGGTACTCAATAAATTAATGCGCGGGGAAACGCCGGAATTATTTATGGAAATTCCCTCGTGGCAAATTCCGCAGTGGCGGCCGTTATTACGCAAATTGTGGATACGCATGAAGGAGTATCTGGGGGATGCGTTGCCGCTTATTTTAGGCGGGGTGTTTTTGGTGGATTTAATGCAGCTTTCCGGCCTGACGGATTGGCTGACGAAAGTGTTGCGCTTCCCGGTGGAACATTTGCTTTCTCTGCCGGGCGAAATTACCCCGGTGCTTTTGCTGGGGGTACTACGCAAAGACGTATCTATTGCTATGTTATCCCCCTACCACTTAACGCCGGAACAACTGGTAGTATGCTGTATTTTTATGACCATGTACCTGCCCTGCGTGGCGACGTTCTTTGTGATGTTGCGTGAAAGCGGCCTGAAAGACACCTTGCGCGTGGTGGCGCTGACGTTTGGGCTGGCAACCGCCGCGGCGTGGATATTGGGCGTAATTTTATTCTAACTGCAAATATAGCTTAAATAAAAAGTTCCCCCGGTAAACAAATGCCGGGGGTTTTTTATTACGGATTTATTTGTTGAATGGGCCTATTTAATTTAACAGGTAAATGTTGATAGGCGTGCCCATTTCGGCCGGTTGGGAATGGGCTAAATTTTGCTCGGCCGGAGTGCCCCCTTGGCTTTTGCAGGCGGCCACGGCGGCCGGATTGGTGGCATGGGCCCAACATTCTATGCGGTTGGGAAAGGCGGAATTATCAAAATAAACCGCATACGCCAGCGGAATATCCGCCGTTCCGCGGGCTCCGGCAAACCCTACTACGGCCTCTCCCGCGCGGCCCACCACGCCGGATTTAACATCTATCCAAAAATCATTACAACGGATATGCCCGGCCCCGGGGGTACTGCACCCGCTGATTTCCCCCACGTCCAGCACGGAGGTATCATCCGGGTAGGCTCCGTTTGCCATGTAGTAAGTTTCAGCCGCGTTTTTAATGGTGCGTACGGCCGGGATTAACCGGGCCAGCCGGGCTTTTAATACGGCGGCGCGGTATTGCGGCAGGGCGGCAGAGGCCAAAATGCCGATAATCAGAACTACTACCAGTAATTCTATAAGTGTGAAACCTTTATTTTGCATAATTATTCTCCTTTCTGTTTTGGAAAATAAAACGCAAAAAAACGGCCGTTATATTTGAGCCAGAAACGCTAACCCAATATATAACAGCCGCGGCTTGCCGCCCTTGCGGGCGGCAAACACTTGGAGCAAAACAAGCGGGTAATTAGGCCGCCTGTCTTGCTCCTGCAATCGGCTGTTTTTGGAGCGTTTCTGTGCCGCTTTTAGGGGCGGCTCACCGTATGCTTGCCATACGGTTCCAAAAACAGATAAATTTTTGATTTTTCACCCAATAGGGGTGTCTTTCTATAACTCCTGCTATAAAATGCGCCCGTGGGCGGTTTTAGGTGTTGTACGCCCCCACGCGGCCAATGTCCACCGGCACCGGGATTTCCGTTCCCAGCGGGCCTTCAAAATACATGGTGCCCGTTAAATGGTAGTCCACCGTGCCGCTGTTCATGCTGACTAACCCCAATAATTTATTGCCAAATGCGCTCATGGGTACCACTAAATGCGCTTTGGCATTTTTTACCGCTTGGGGCTCCACGCGGATATCCTTTAACTCTATTTTGGATACCGGCGTGTCGTTCATAGCAAGTTCCCCCTCAAAGCGCTTAATGGCCGCGGCTTGCTTTTTGTTCATATTGGTAATGGCAATCATCACATCAAACGAAAGGGACGTCACGTTATAGTCGGACAGTTCCACACTTTTTAATGCGTATTTGCAATTAGCCATATTTTCGGCCTCTTGCACAGAGGCGCACCCGCCCAGCAGCGCGGCGGATAAAACAAACAAAAACAACTTTTTCATAAATCCTCCTTAGGAATGCTGTTCAAATAATTGTATAATAAATTTACATCCCTTTGGAGCTTTTTTTATGAACGAACTAAAAACCGAATTATACCAACGTTTTGTAAAATATGCGTCCGTGGACACCACCAGTGACCCCACGCAAAAAACAACCCCCACTACGTCCAGCCAAATGATGTTTGCCAAAATGCTGGCGGACGAAATGCCCTCTGCCGGATTTACGGACGTGGAAATGGACGAATACGGCTTTGTGACCGCTACCATTGAAGCCAATACGGATAAACCCGCCCCCACCGTGGGCTTTTTTGCCCACATGGATACGGTTTGCGATTTTAACGGCAAAGGCATTACCCCCATTCTGCACGAAAATTACCAGGGCGGAAACGTGGTTATTAACGAATCCAAAAAAATGTATTTAACGCCGGAAACTTCCCCCAGCTTAAAACGCTGTATCGGGCACGATTTGGTGACGTCCGACGGAACTTCTATTTTGGCCGGGGATGATAAATTGGGTATTTCGGTCATTATGACGTTTGCCCATTACTTAAAAAATCACCCGGAAGTAAAGCACGGCAAAATCCGCGTGGCGTTTACCGTGGATGAAGAAACCGGCACCGGGATTGCTTATTTTGATGTGGACCGCTTTGGTGCGGAATTTGCCTACACCATAGACGGCGGCCAACTGGGCGAAATTGACTACGGCAACTTTAATGCCGATAAGTTTGAAATTGCCATCCAGGGTAAAAACTGCCACCCCGGCTCTGCTAAAGATTTTATGGCCAATCCGGTGCGTATTGCGGCAGATATTGTGTCTTCCTGGCCGGAAAACCGCTTGCCGGAAACGACCGAAAAAGAAGAAGGTTTCATCTTGTTTATGGGCATGGATGGCAATTTGGAACACGCTACCTTGCGCGGCATCGTGCGCGACCATGATTTAACCAAGTTTGAAAATTCCAAAAAAGAATTACAGGATATTATCAACCAAAAATTGCAAAAATATCCCAATGCCAAAATTACGATGCAATTTACCAAACAATACCGCAATATGAAAGACGTGCTGGAAGAAAAACCGCAGGCGATGCATGTGCTGAAACGCGCGCTGGAAGATGCCGGTATTGAATACAATTTGGCCCAAGTGCGCGGCGGTACGGACGGCGCCCAGCTGACGTTCCGCGGCCTGCCCACGCCCAACATTTTTGCCGGATACGAAAACCCCCACGGCCCGTATGAATGGCTGAGTTTGGATTGGACGGAAAAGGTATTTCACATTATGAAATACATTGTGACGGACTTAGTAAAATAAGTTTTATAAAAGTTGTTTTACAATGTGGACAAAACCGGAGCTTCTTGATTAGCGCTCCGGTTTTTTTATCAAAAAAGAAACTGCCTCCACGGGGATAGGTTCTGTACTAAAATTCATTTTATTGGTTTTTTTTGTAAAAAATACGCTCACTCCACTGCCGAAATGGCAAACATACCGCGTATCCTAAAATAAGCGTCCCCAAAATATTATGAAGATTTTTTGCTTAAAAAATAAACATTTTGCCTGTTATTGTTAGAAATAGGTTGTTTCGTTTTTTTTTTTGATAAATTTTATTTATAATAAAATTTATCAAAAAATGAGGTGCAACATGAAAAATGCAAATACAAGCCGATTAGGGGGCTTTACGTTGATTGAATTATTGGTGGTAGTTTTAATAATAGGCATTTTGGCGGGCGTGGCTCTGCCGCAATATCAAACAGCCGTAGCCAAAAGCCGCTTGGCAGCGGTTATTCCAAATGTAAAAAGTATGGCAAATTCTTTGGAAATGTATTATTTGGCAAACGGTGCTTATCCGCCTGATGCTAATGAGGATTTTGGTTTTGAAGTGGATTTGCCCAAATCTTGCACCAGTAGAACAACCACTAGCGGAATTTATTGTCCGAATAATGATGTATATGATTTGCTGGACTATGGGGCACCTTCCGTTTTTGGCGGAAACAGCAAGGCTAAAGTGGGCTACACTATTTGGTTGCAAAATTCTAACCAACCGGGGCTACACCAGTGCGTAGCGGTGACGTCAGACAAAACGGCTAATTCCGTGTGTAAAAGTATGGGCGGTGTGCCCTCTAGCAAACAAACCGCTACTTATTCAAGGACGGCTTTAGGCGGAGATACCACCAGTTATGATTTGCCTTAAAATAAAATTTATAAATATTGCGCCCCAGCAGTGTATTGCTGGGGTTTTTTACACTTATTTTTTATTACCGGCAAGCGTGTGTAGCGGGGCCATATTTATTTTGTTATGTATTTTTGCAGGGCGTGCGCCAAGGTTTATTATGCGGTGACTCGATATAAAACTCCCCGGGCTTACGCCTGGGGTTTATTGTGAGCAGTAGTTTATAAAAAACCCCAGTTTTTTTTACTGGGGTTTTTGATAGTACAATTAAAACAACTTGTTAGCGCGCAGGGCGTTGGACCGCACGGCGTTGCGCAGTGCGCGGCGCCTGGTTTTGCTGGGCGGCACGCTGTTGGTATGCGCGCTGCTGTTGGGCAACCTGCGGGTTAGCCGCCGGATTTACAAACGCTTGGCGCGGTTGCGGTTGGTTGTAGGCCGCGTTCGCTTGCGCTTGTTGGTAAGGCATTTGGGCCGCTTGCTGGGCCATCGGGGCGGCTTGGCCTACGCCGGCAGACTGGAGCAGATTTTTAGAGTCGGAAATCGTGGGTTCCAACGTTTTCGTGCCCGTATTGTAGTTAAAACGGTACGAAAGTTTGAAACTCTGCGGGTTTTCCGGCGGAACTTTTACCATTACGGAGTAGTTACCCGGGTCTACGGCGGTGGAAATGCTCCATTCCATCATGGCTCCGGCGTTCGGGTGGCGGGCGGCAATTAATTGTTCCAAAGTCATGCCGTTGGGCAAGGCGTAGTTTTTAACCTCGCTCAATACCGCATCCGTCGGGTTTACCTGCTTAACGGCTTGCGGCGCGGGGGCCGCAGGCAACATTTCGTTCATTTGTTCCGTTTGCGCCTGTTGGGTGCGCGCTTGTTTCGGGTTGATAAAGTTCATGCTGTTGGGGAGCAACTGCAAGTAAGCTAGCCCCGCATAAATGGCAATCAGCACCACCACTAACAAACCGCCCAAAACCAACATTTTATTTTTACCGGCGGCAGGAGTAAAATCGGCCGATTTTACATCATGTTGCGTGTTGATGTCCTGCAATTCCGTATCGCCCAAATCCAAGCGTTGGGAATCCGCCGGGTCTTTTACCATAGGTACGGTTTTTAAGTCCAGCGAAGCACCGCGTTTGGTTTTGATGGTGTTTTCCAAAATAATTTGGGAAACGGTCACATCAGCCCCGGGAACCGGGTTTTCCGGTACGGGAGCCGCCGCTTCCGCCGTAGCGGGTTTTTCTTCCGTAGCGGCTTTTTCGGTAGCCAGTTCGGCCGGCTGTTTGTTTTTGGCGGCAGGCACCACTTCTTCAATAAAAGTAGAGCTTTGTGTATTCGTGGCGGCCAATTCCGCTTTGCTCTTTTCCATGGCGGCTTGGGCCGCGGCGGCAAAATCTTTCGTTTCGGCCGGGGGCACAAAGTCGGAAATTAAATAAGTAGAGCCTTCTTTTAATTCAATTTCGGTTAAGTCATTCGGGGAATATTCCGCTTGCGTGGTGGTTTTTTCCGCTTCCTGCACCGGGATTTCCGCCTCCGGCGCCGCTTCTACCGACGGAACCGACGTGGTTTCTTTTACTTCTTCGGTTTGGGTCTGCGGCACCAACTCCGCCGGGGCGTCGTCTTTTTCTTCTTGTTCCTGCATCACCGGGGCCGCGGCGGATTTTTCCGGCATTTCTCCGATAGACGGAATGGTTTGCGGCGCCTCATCAGGCGTGCTGACAGCGGTTTGCGGCGCGGAGAATACAGGCTCCGTCGGCATATCCGCCACCGGTTCTGCGGCGTGTTTGAGGTCTTCCTCGTTAATTAACGCGGCATCATCGGGGTTAATAGGGGCGTTGTTTTGGCCCACCTGGGAGCCCGGCACTAATTCTTGGAAGGTGTTTTCTTTTTCTTCCTCGGCCGCTTGCTCCGCCGGGGTTTCGGCTTGCGCGGGCGTGCCCATATCGGCATCCAAACCGGCTAAACCGGGTAATGCACCCGCGGCTTGCGGCTGTTCTTGCACCGGTTCCGCTTGCACTTGTTGCGGCGCGGGCTCGGGTTCCACGGCTTGCAGTTGGGGTTGTTCTTCCTGCGCCACCGCTAAAGACGGCGCTTCTTCCCCCATATCCAACGTGGGTTTTTCTTCCCCGGCCGGCAAGGTGGGTACTTCGTTAAGCGGTTCTTGCGGTAAATCCGTGCGGATAGACGCTTCCTGCTCCGGGGTGAGCGGGGTTAAATCTTCTTTTACTTCTTGGGCCGGGGTTTCGTCCTGGGCGGACAAAGCCACGCCTGCCGCCAATCCGGCAGCCGCTAAACCTGCCGCGGCGGCCGCTTTTTTAACGGAAGAATCGTCTTCTTTGGCTTTTTCTTCTTTTTCGGCTTCCGCTAATGCCTCGGCGATAAAATCTTTGTGTTCCTTACCGGCAAACTGGCTGATAATGGCCTCTTTTTCTTCGGCAGAAGGCTTTTCATCCGTTTGCGGCTCTTTCTTCAAATTGTTCGGATTTAACAAATCCTGGAACGTGGATTCTTTTTCTTTTTCGGATTGTTCCTGCTGTAAGCTGGCCCCGTATAAAGAATCCAACGCGGAGCGCAACACCACTTCTTCTTCCCCTTGGGAGGAAAGCGAAATTTCGGCCGGGGCGGCGGCAGGTTTTTCTTCCACTGCCGGGGCCACCACTTCGGGTTGCGGCGCGGGCGTGTTATCCGTTTCCGGCATATCCAAATCCATACCTTGTAAAAAGTCCAGCGGTTTATCTTCCGTGGTGCCGCCTTGGGCCACTACGTCTTCGGCATGGTTGGTTAGGGTTTCGGTAGACGGGATAGAATCATCATGCAATTCCTGCTGCATATCCCGGTTGGTAAGGGTGATGGTGTTTACGCCGGAGTCGTCCGCCGGGGTGGCACCTAACGCTTCCCGCACGGTTTGCGGGGCTTGCACCGGCGCGGCCGCTTGGGCGGCTTGTACGGCGGAAGTGGCGGTGATGACCTCTTCCATTTTGGTTTTTAAGCCTTCAATTTCTTGGGTAAGCGAGTCCAGTTTGGCTAAAATTAAGGCCAGCGCGTCTGTATTTGCCGGTTGCGCCGCCGGGGCACTTTCCTGGGAGGCGGCATGCGCGTCTTTAAGCGCCTTGGTTAAATTGGGGTCCGTTTGGCCCGCGGCGGGATTAACGCCCGTATTTAATTCTTCCGGCGTAGGCAACGCCCGCGTAATGGTGGATTCCAGCGGGTCAAATTCAAACACGGTAGATGCTTTTACCCATTCTTGGTTAGCACCGTTGGTTGTTTCCGTGCAAATCAGCGTGTCCGGCGTGAAACCGGCTAACGTGACGAGTTTGTCCTCTTCAAAAGGACCTTCCACTTTGTCATTTATATAGACCCAATATCTCATTGTTTTTTCACCCTTTATATCTAAAAATAAACTGGTACGCTAACAGGATAGCAAATTATGGCTGAATTTAACAGCTTTTTTTATCCTGCGGTACCGAAAATGCTTTTTTCTGTTTTATTTGGCGGCCGCCCGCGCCTGTTTGTAGCGGCTGAGCAAGGCCGATAATTCCTCGGGGCTGGCTTTTTTGGATTGGATGTTGGCCAGCATATCCGCCACCACTTCCAACGACGAGCCCGTTTCCAACATTTCCAATACAAACTGGGAAATCTGCGCGTTGTAGTTGCCGTTCAGTTCCGCCACTAATGTTTGCAACGCAAACAAATGTTTTTTGCGGTCGGACTTCCAAAAGGTATACGGCGCCAAAGAGCTTTCAAAAAATTCCAAAATTTCTTCGGCGGGTTTGGTGCCCAGGTAATTTTTCATTACTTCCGGCGCCAGCCCTTTGGTTAAGGTTTTGGCTTTTAAGTCCCGCAGGTATTGCGCCTGGTCTTTGGCTTCCGTTTGGCTTAGCGTACCCAGCAAAACTTTGCAGGCCAGTTCTTTGTTTTCGTCCGCTTCCGTGCAGAACGGCAGTTGGCGCAAAATATCGGCCATTTCCGTTTCTATTTGGGCAAAATCTTTCTGCCCGCCGAATTTGGCCGCAATATCCGCCGCGTAGCCGCTGTAAAGATTTTTTTTGGAAAGCTGTTCTTTCAGCACAATTCTGTCCCGGCGCAGTTGGGCCGCTTTTTGGGCCGCATCAAATGTTTTGGCAGTGCCGTCCAACAGCACTTTTACCGCCAGGCCCAGGTTTTCTTCTTTCTGTTTTACATGGGGCAAGCGTTGCAAAACCGCCTGGAACGCATCTAAAACATCTTTGGGAGTTTTGCTCTTTAGGTAGCGGCAGGCAATAATCATCAGGTCTTCTTCCAAAATTTGCTTGTTGAGCATTTTGGATAACAGCGTAATATCCTGCGCATCTTTGGGCGTAATGGTGCATAACAAAGCGCGCGCGCAGAGCGAGGCGTTCAGGCTGTCGTCTTTATTAATTTTGCCTAGTTGGGTAAAAAGTTTGTTAAATTCCGGGTTGAATAAAATAGCTTCCGGCTGGGTGTATACGCGCAGTAAATCGGCCGTCAGCACGACGGAAATATGGTATTTGTCGGCGGTGGCTAATACGGCGCGGCGGTTTTCCTTGGGGGTGGAGCGGTTGCGCGAAAGCAGTTCCCGCGCCTGTTCCAATAAAATATCCAGGGCGCAAAGCACTTTTTGCTCGTCGTTCAGCGGGCGGTCCTGCACGTCTTTTAAGGCGGTGGCAAATTGCACGTCAAAATACTTGCGGGAAGAAAAAGACGCATACACGTTTAGCAGTAAATCCGTATCTTCCTGCTCCAATTCCAACGCTTTGGCCAGTTCCGCAATAGAGGTGGCATTGTTGTAAATGCGCAGTTGGCGCAAGGCGGCGGGGAGCGTAATTTCATCCAGCAGAATTTTAGCCGCAATCGTGTCCGTCATGGCGGAATCGGAACTTAATTGGGCGGAGATATTGGCAATATCCTGCTGTAATTCCGGCAGGGATTTTTTATTTTCCAGGGTATACACCAGTTTGGCGGCGTAGTCGTCGTCAATACTGGGGAGCATATTGTAAATGGTGCCCAACATTCCGCTTCTTTTATCTGCTTTTTCGCTCATGGCCGTTGCCCCTTGCTAACAAGATTTTAAGAACAGCGTAATGTGCTGTTCAAATTTAGTGACCCAATCGTTATTTTTAATAAATTCCAGGTTGGCTTTAATGCTTTCTACCGAGCATTTTACACACGCTTTTAACAAATGCTGCCCGCAGTACACGTCCGACAAAATAACCGGCGCAATATCCGCTTTTATCAGGTCTGCTTCGCGCAAGCACTGTATGGCGGTGGTGGCGGTATCCGCAGGCACTTTGGCCGCGGTGACTAACGCATCCTGCACGGCCTGCTCCCGCGCGGGGTTATCCTTGGGGAGTTTTTTGGCTACCAGATAAGCCGCGTAGGCTTCGCCGTCTTTGCGGATGAAATTTTTAAGCTCCTCTTTTAAGGAGCCCATTTTTTTAAGGCTCTGTGAAAGTTTGGCTTTTACGTTTTCCGGCGTGGATTTGCGGTTGGCGGTGGTTTGCATGGCCATCATCACTAACGCACAGCCCATGGCCCCGCTCATAGCGGCGGCGGCACCGCCCCCGGGGGTCGGCTCCGCACTGGCTAACGCCTCCACAAATTTGGCCGCAGTTTTATCCCATTCCATTTTTGTTTCCTCCCCCCATTATTTTACATAATGGTTCCGGATTCCAAGTCCGAATATTTTTTAATGCGCAGCATTTTCAGGCGGTCTTCGTCTATGCCGGTGCGGCTGAAGAAAACGTGTTCAATAGCGCTGGCGGGCATAATGTAGCTGCCGCGTTTAACGCCTTTGGGGTCCGTTTTTAAGCCCAACCACACGCACCAGGTGGAAACATCTTTGAAATCTTTTTCTTCCAGTTCCGCCGCGGCGCGTAAAATTTTGGCCGGGTCCCCAAACCCGCTGGTAATTACCGCACTGTGGAAACCGCAGTTTTTGGCGGCTACAATATCCCGGTGCGTATCGCCGATTACATAAATGTTTTCGGGTTTGAGCGTGGTTTTATATTTCTTTTCCGCGCGTTTGACGGCGGCTAACAGCATATCTTCGCGCGTGTGGCCGTCTTCCCCAAAGCCGCCTAATTCAAAAAAGGAATTTAAGCCGGAGGGTTCTAGTTTAATGCGGGCGCCTTGTTCCAAATTGCCGGTGCCCAAGGCCAAAATAACATCCGGGTCTTTTTGTAAAAGTTTTAAGAATTTTTCCACCCCGGGCACTAAATCGTAATGTTTGGCGCGCACGGCGGCGTGGACTTCAATAGGCAATAATTCCAAATATTTGGCGGTCATTTTTTTCATTTCCGCCGCGGTGGGCTTTTTGCCGTTGTTCAACAGCCCGTATACCAACGTGAAATTATCCGTATCCGTCCGGCCGGAAATTAACGAGTGTTCAAATTCCGGGCAGGAACCGTACAGTTCTTCAAACGCCTTTTTTAAGGCGGTGCGGCCGGCTCCCCCGGCGTTTACTAAAGTACCATCCAAATCAAACAAAACCAGTTTTTTCATTTTTTATCTCCTTTGATAATGCCGGTGACAATGTACGCCCCGGACAGGGCCAATATCAAACCAAGCACTTTATATGTATTTACTGTGTCCTGCCCAAGCAGAACGGATAAAATAAAAGTCATTACCGGGTAAGACAAAATAATGGCGGTTGCCTTGCCCAAATCCATATTGCGTATGGCGGTATACCAAAAGGTATTGCCGATAAAATAATTGCAAATGGCGCTAAAGCCCAGCGTGACCCACAACACCCAAGTAGGGGTGAACAGCAGCGGCCCCTGCACCGTAAACAATACCGCGCAAAAAACGGCTAACACCGGGATAGCAAAAATGGCCCGGGCCGCGGCAATAAGTGCGGGCGGCATATCTTGGGGTAATTTTTTAGCAAAAATGTGGCTTACTTGGAACATCCACAACGTGCCTAAAATGAGCAAATCCCCTTTTAATTGCACGCTAATACCCGTTTGCCATAACAACACCCCAACGCCCAACACAATCAGCAAAGAACCGCCAATTTGTTTGCCGGTGGGTTTTTCCCCCAACAAAAAATAGGCCAGAATGAGCGAATAGACCATTTCAAATTGGTTCAAAATGGCGGCATTGGCCGGGGTGGTATAATTAAGGGCCAACATAAAAAACGTCATGGGTAAAGCCGTGCCGAAAGTGGCCATTAATAAACATTGGGGCCAAACTTTTTTGGCCAGTAATGTTTTCCACCCGCCTGTTTTTACCAGGTACGGAATGAAACAAACGGCAGCCACGGTGCAGCT
Organism: Candidatus Avelusimicrobium faecicola; assembly: GCA_900540405.1. GTDB lineage: Bacteria > Elusimicrobiota > Elusimicrobia > Elusimicrobiales > Elusimicrobiaceae > Avelusimicrobium > Avelusimicrobium faecicola. The sequence goes on from UQFW01000032.1 coordinate 16,384, forward strand.
TAAAAGCATAAACAACGTGGAGGCCGCATACGGCGTGGCGAATTTAGTTCCCACTACGTTTGCGGCTACAAAAAACCATGCAAGCCAAATGGCTACCACGGGGGCTACATTAAACATACAAAATATCCCTCATACTCTATATTCTACCTAATTTATGGGCTTAATGGCCTTGTTTCTTTACTAAACGGCTCACCCAGTAGGCCCCCAACAGCGTAAGCACCAGGCCCAAAATTTGGTACGGGGTGATTTTTTCCAGCCCCAACGCGGCGGAACCCAATAGGGATAACACCGGATAAGAAAGATAAATTGCCGTCACGCGGCTTAAATCCATCGCACGGATGGCTTTGTACCAAAGCACCATAGCCAGGCCGTATTTTAACAAGCCGGTATAGGACAAAACGCTGAACATTTGCAAATTGGGTTTTATAATCACGCCGTCCGTGCATAAAATAACGGCCATAATGATAATCAAAGCCGGCAGGGCGTACAGGTTGCGCGCCATACCAATCACGCGGTAATCCAGCTGTTTAGGCAGTTTTTTAGCCACGGTGGACCCGGCTTGCAACATCCAGGTAGAGCCGACGATTAACAAATCCCCTATCCAACGCGGGGTATAGTGTTCTTTCAGCAAAATAAACAGTACGCCCAGTACAATCAGCGCACTGCCCAGCAGTTGGCTGCGGGTGGGAAATTCTTTCAGAAAGACGGCGGCAAATAACAGGGAATAGAGGAGTTCCGATTGCTGTAAAATAGCCGCGTTGCCCGGTGTGGTGTAATGGAGCGCAATAAGGGAAATGGTAAACGGCAAAGCTGTGCCAAACGTGCCGATAAACAGGAATTTCCAGCGTGTTTCCCGCGCCAGTAATTCCCCCCATTTATGGTTTTTAGTCACCCAAGGCGTAAAATACAGTACGCCAATCAGCGTGCCCAAAAACACCAGTAGGGCGGGGCTGATGACCCCCACAGCATATTTGCCCGCAATGGGCGACAGGCCCACAATGGCCCAGCACAACCAAGTTGCTGCTAAAGGATTCATAAAAAGTATTCTCCGACGGTAATTAAGATAGTAATATTATACCATTTTGCGCTTAGGTATTTGGGCGGTGCGGATAGGTTAAAATACGCGAAAAAGGCCGGCTGAGCCGCGCGCGAAACATTTGGCCGGGCGGGTGATATTATTGGGCGCTTTGTGGGGTGGTGCGTGGCGGGGTGGCGGCAGAAACCAGGTGGAGCGGGCGAAAAAGCCGCCCTAGAAACAAGGTTAGGCAGTGCGGGGTGTAGCGGCGGCCCGCAGGGCTGTCTTAATACTTAATAAAAAAACCAAGCATAAACGCTTGGT
>UQFW01000033.1 GCA_900540405.1 Candidatus Avelusimicrobium faecicola
TATCTACATCTATATTTTTGAGATTATGCACCCGCGCACCGCGGATTTTGATTTTATCAACCATAGCAGGCTCCTGCCGGGCGGACAAGCCGCCGGGAATTAAGGTTGGGTAGTTTTTAAGTCCGCGGTTGCCTTTTGGGGGGCAGGCAACAGGGCAAACATCAGGTAAGTTTTGAACAGCTCCAGCGTAAAACAGGCCGATACAAACACATATTTATATACGCTGATTTCCTGCACGGTTAAAACGTGGGAAGTATAATACATCCGCCCCACAAACCGCACCAACAGGGAAAACGTATAATCCGCATTACTGCACAGAGCTAACAGCGCCTGCAACAGGGACAGCACCCCCACCATGCGTTCCCCCCACAAAATAAATACTACCTGCGCCGCATACAAAATAAAAAAACCTAAATGCAAGCGCAGTAAAAGCCCGCCGGAACGCACATCTCCGGCCAATAAAAATGCGTTTACCAAAGCCCCCAACAGGCAGAAGATTAAAATAAACTTCAGCCAAGGGTTTAAGTTCAAAAAAGCATTTTTTAATTTGCGCATAATTACCGTTTTAAGGCCAACGAGTCTTTTTCCTGCCGGGTTTCCAACGCCTGGCTGATGAGCCCGTCTAAAATATCCGTATACACGCGGCCGCTGGCTTCAAAAAGCTGCGGGAAAAGGCTGGTTTCGCTCATGCCGGGCAGGGTGTTAATTTCGGAAAAATAATATTTGCCGTCTTTGCCGAGCAAAAAATCCACCCGGGCAAGCCCGCTCCCGCGCAGCGCGGTAAATACGGTTTGGGCATCTTTCTTCATGGCCGCCTGCGTATCTTGCGGGATTTCCGCCGGCACGCGCGTTTCGCACCCGCCTTGCACCAGGTATTTGGCTTCATAATCAAAAAATTCATGGGTGAGCATTTTTAGCTCTCCGCAGGCGGAAGACTCCACCGCACTCCCCCGGCCGTACAACGCGCAGAAAATTTCGCGGGCGCGGTCCACGCCTTTTTCCACCATAATCCGGGTGTCAAATTCCAAAGCAAACGCCACCGCTTTGTGCAGTTGCGCGCCGTCCGTCACTTTGCTCACGCCAACGGAGGAGCCCAAGCACAACGGTTTAACAAACACCGGGTAGCCCTGTTGGGCGGCCCAGGCTTCCAGTTCGGCCTTGTTGTAATCTTGCGCGCGGGTTAAAATGCGGTACGGCAAGGTGGGCACCCCGTAATGCGCGGCCACCAATTTGGCAATTTCTTTATCCATGCCCATCGCGGAGGCCAACACCCCGCACCCCACATAGGGCACGTCCATACTTTCCAAAAGGCCCTGCACCACGCCGTCTTCCCCGTTAGAGCCGTGCAACACCGGGAACACCGCGTCCACTTTCCATGGGTTGGAACCGTCCAGCGCGGCAAAATGCGCGTCCGGGCGGATAACCGGCGTAATGGGGGTATCTTGCGGGGTTTGTTCACTGCACGATTTTTGCAAGAACCACTGGCCGCAACGGCTGATAAAAATGGGATAAACAATATATTTTTCCGGCTGGGCGCTTAACAAACGGCACACCGTTTGCGCACTATGCACGGAAACTTCATGCTCGGTAGATTTTCCGCCGTATAATACGGCTACTTTCAAAACTTGCATACTAAAAACTCCTTATAAAAAGCCTGACTTATCATCAGGCTTTTATACAAAAAACGGTTATTTGTCTTCCCGGAAGATAGACCATTTCATCCGGCCTATAAAACTATCTGTTTTTTCCAAAAAATCTCCGCCGGGGCCAAAATCATCTTGCGCCATGGGTTTAGCCACTTTAATTTCCGGCAAGTCTTCCTCACTGCGCACTTTGGGCTTTAGCGTTTCCTTTACTTCCACCGGGGTTTCATTCAGCGGAACGGCCGGAGCCACCAGCTTAGCGGGGGCCGGGCTTTTAGGCAAATGCACCATGGGCGCCACCGGGGCCTCCGGCTTGTGGGACGGCTGGGCACGCAAGGCTTTGTTTTCCCGGGCTAAAGATTCTTTTTCCTGTTCCAATTCTTTTTTCTGTTTGATTAACAGCTCTTTTTCTTGCACCAACATTTGTTTTTGGTGTTCTAACAATTCGCGTTCTTTGGTCCAGTTTTCTTTTTGGCGGGACAGAGAGTCTTTTTCGCGCGATAAAGCGGTTTGTTCCCGCAACAGGGCCTCGTTGGCTTGGTTTAATTCCTGCGTTTTGCGGGAAAGCTCCTCGTTCACCCCGGCTAAAGCGGCCTGGTTTTTACGCAAGGCTTCGTTATTTTCATTGAGTTCGTCTGCCCGGCGGGATAAATCCGCATGCGCCGTTTGTTCCCGCAACAGGGCCTCGTTGGCTTGGTTTAATTCCTGCGTTTTGCGGGATAGTTCCTCGCTTACCCCGGCCAAAGCGGCTTGTTTTTTCAGTAGCGCTTCGTTATTTTCATTGAGCGCGTCCGCCCGGCGGGATAAATCCGCATGGGCCTGTTGCTCCCGCAACAAAGCCTCGCTGGCTTGGTTTAATTCCTGCGTTTTGCGGGCTAATTCCTCGTTCACTCCGGCTAAAGCGGCTTGATTTTTCAGTAGCGCCTCGTTATTTTTGCTGAGTTCGTCCGCCCGGCGGGACAAATCCGCATTGGCTGTTTGCAAGGCGGTGCGTTCGTCCGTCAGGTGGACATTTTCGGCCGTTAATACCTCAATTTTTTGTTTGAGTTCTTCAATGACGGCATCGTTGCGGTTGATTTTTTCTAACAATTCCTTAAAATTGGCTTCCAAGGTTTGTTTTTCCCGCAAGACCGTATCCAACCGCTGTTGGACTTCCTCCAATTTAGCGGCCAACGTGTCCCGTTCCTGTTCCAGGGTTTGAATACGCGAACCGAAAATAGAAAGCTGTTTTTTGGCTTCCCCCGCGTGGGCTTCTTCCATACTGGCCATAGAGGCACGCAAGGTTTCCAATTCCTTAGTTTTGGCCTCGTACTGGGCGGTAAGCTCTGCCTTTTCGTTAGCGATATTGTGCAGTTTTAAGTTTTCCGCTTTTAAGGATTCAATTTCCTCCACTTGTTTCATACATACGTTGGAAATTTCATGCAGTTGGGTTTCCAAACTGCTTACCTTTTGTTGATATTGCTGTTTAACGGAAATAATGCGGCCTTCAAAATCAAACGATTTGAAGCGTTCTTCGGCGGCGGTTAATTGTTCGCGCAAAGAAAGGATTTCTTTGGCTTGCTCGGCCGATTTTTTGAGCGCTTCCATTTTTTCCTGCTGGACTTTTTTAATTTCACGGTCCAACGCGCTGTTGACGGCTTTTAATTGGGATGCCTTTTGGTGCAAACTGCTAATCAGGCGTTCTTTTTCTTCGCGCTCCAGGCGTTCTTTTTCTTGCGTTTGGGGCGCTTCCTGCGGCACTTGGGCAGGCACAAAAGCCGGGGCTTTATCGTCAAAGCCGCGGTTTACTTCCGGCGCTTGGTCAAAGCCCAGCACGCGGGCCGTCTGCGCGCGGGAAAGCGTTTCCACACTGGCTTTTAAGTTGTTAATGGTTTCCGCCAGCCCGGCCACAAAAGCATCTTTATCTTTTTGCTTTTCCATGGCCTGGCGGGTTAAGGCAAGCTCACTTAAAATTTTGTCATTTTGGGCGGCAGAGGCTTCAAAGCGTTCTTCCAGCTCGTGTATTTTGGCTTCCAGTTTTTCAAAAGATTTATCATACTGGGCCTGGCGGGAAACGGCATTTAATTGTTTTTTACCGTCGTAAGAACTTTTGGCAGAAGCGCCGTCCGATGCCGGGATTTCCTGCATACGGAAACGTTCCAAAAAATCCGAAAAATCTGTTTGACCGTCAAATTCAGTTTCAAATGCCATGGGGTTATCCTACAAGGTAAAAAATATATATACTAAATTTAACCACAATACGACGGAGATGTCAAGCAAAACTGCGCCGCTATTCCTGCGCGCTTTTGCCCGCCTGCGGCCGGAACGTTTGCAACCATTTGCGGCGCACAAAACCCACCAAATAAAATGAGCCCGCACACACCACATACGGCTCCTGTTTCACCGCCGTAAGCGCGCGGGAAGGATTTTTGAAAAAGCGGACTTTTACCCCCTTGGGCAAAGCCTCTAAAATTTCTTCTTTTCCGGCCCCGCGGGTGGGCGAAGGCACCGTGACGACTATTTGCTTAAAATGCGGCACAAGCAAAGACAGCATTTTTTTATAGTCTTTGTCCTTCATAAACCCACATAGCAAGGTGGCCTTGCCGGCATACGGGGTGGCCTTAAAAAATTCCAAAAATAATTCTATGGCTTGGGGATTGTGGGCGCCGTCCAAAATAAGGGTTTGGCCGGGGCGGTGCAGAACCTCAAAACGCCCGGGCAGGCGCACCGTTTCAAACGCGCGGCGCACAGCCTCTTGCGGGATATGCAAACATTGTGCCAACTGATACACCACACACGCATTAAGCCCCTGGCGGCGGCCCAACGCATGTAATGCCCACTCTTGGCCGTCCGCCGTGTGTAAAATGGTTTGGTTATTGGGGAAATCAAACGCATAAGTAAAAAACGGCTGTCCTTCTTCCACAAATGTAAGCGGAGCGTTTTTTTCTTTGGCGATTTTTTTAATTTCTTCCCGCGCGGACGGATTGACCGCGCCGGAAAAACACGGCACGCCGGGCTTAATAATACCGGCCTTTTCCCGCGCGATTTGCGCCAGGGACGAGCCCAACAGCTGCATGTGGTCCAGCCCGATAGAGGTTATCACACACGCCGCCGGGGTGCAAACATTGGTGGGGTCTTTGCGCCCGCCGAGGCCCGTTTCCAACACGGCATAATCCACCCCCGCACGCGCAAAATGGCAGAGGGCGGCGGCGGTTAAAATTTCAAAAAAATTCAGCTCTTGTTCTTCTTCCTGGAAAACCTGCAAAACGGCGGAGGCAAAATCCGCCTTAGAAATGTTTTGGGCGTTTACTTGGATGCGCTCGCACGGGTCGCACAAATGCGGGGAAACAAACAGCCCGGTTTTATACCCGGCCTGGCGGAGCGTTTCGGCCGTCAGCGCGGCCACGGAGCCTTTGCCGTTGGTGCCCGCAATATGAATGACTTTGAACCGCTCCTGCGGGTTGCCCAAACGCTCCAAAAGGGCCGTCAAACCGTCTAATCCGGCCCCGCACCCAACGCCGGTGCGCGTTAAAATATAATCAAATACTATCTTAAAACTCATTTTTATCCGGGTTATAACGGCGTATATCCGCCCCCAAAGCGGTTAATTTTTGCTCCAAATCTTCATAGCCGCGGTCTATGTGATACACGCGCTCAATTTCCGTCGTGCCGCGGGCCGCCAACCCGGCAATTACCAGGGCCATACCGCCCCGCAGGTCAGATGCCATTACATGCGCGCCGGACAAACTTTCCACGCCGTTTATGCGGGCGATACTTTTTTCGGTTAAAATATCCGCCCCCATGCGCACCAGTTCCGGCGCGTGCATAAAGCGGTTTTCAAAAATATCTTCGTCTATTTCTGCCGCACCGTCGCAAAGGGCCATCAGGGTCATCCACGGGGCTTGCAAGTCCGTTGCAAAACCCGGGTACGGTGCCGTGCGCATCCGCAGCGGTTTTACGCGCCCTTCGTACGGCAAAACGTGTACGCTGTCGGCGGAAATTTCCAAGGGAACACCCGCCTCCTGCAAATCTTCCAGTAAAATAGAGTTGTGTTCCGGCACACACTGATTAACCACCACATCCCCGCGCGTGGCGGCGGCGGCAATCATATAAGAGCCGGATTCAATCCTATCCGCCACTACGCTGTGTTCCGCCCCGTGCAAGGAACTTTTCCCGCGCACCGTTAAATTGCCTTTGGCGTCCGCCGTAATATCCGCCCCCATTTTGTTGAGGAACGCAATCACGTCGTCCACTTCCGGCTCTTTAGCCACGTTTTCCAACACCGTTTCCCCGGGGATTAAACAGGCGCACATCAGCAGGTTTTGGGTGGCCCCCACGCTGGGGAAGCGCAACACAATTTTGGCCGGTTGTAATTTATCCGCCGATAAAACCACGTTTCCGTTGGCGGTGACGGCCTGCGCCCCCAATTTTTCAAATCCTTTTAAGTGGATGTCCACCGGGCGCACGCCGATAGCACACCCGCCGGGCAAGGGGATTTCCGCCGTCTTAAACCGGGCGAGCAGCGGCCCCGCCACCCAAAAACTGGCGCGCATTTGCTTGACCAGTTCATAAGGCAAACTATTTTTGAGCGGCCCGTTGGCACTAATTAAAGCGGTACCGTTTTTATATTCCACTTTTTTGCCCAGATATTCCAAAATTTTAAGCGTGGTGCGCACGTCGCGCAAGTTGGGCACGCGGTGAATGGTGCAAGGCTCGTCCGTCAGCAACGTAGCCACCAAAATAGGCAACGAGGCATTTTTGCTCCCGCTGGTTTGCACCACCCCGTGTAATTTTTTACCGCCCTGAATAATAAATCTGTCCATAAGAAAAAACTCCTGATAAAAATTAAATTTTTTGGGCTAAAACAAAACGCTCTATTCCAAATATATCTTTTTTTACGGTGGCCCGCCACCCCAAAGCGTTTAATAAGGCGGCTACCCCGGCCGGCTGGCCTTGGCAAAGCTCCAACCCCAAAATACTCCCCGCGTGCGTAAAACGGCCCGCGCGGCGGATAATTCGGCGGGTAAGTTGCAATCCGTCCGGGCCGCCGTCTAACGCCAAGGCGGGTTCCGCCTGTACTTCCCGCATGAGCCCGGGCAAATCCCCCGACGGAATATATGGCGGGTTAGACACAATAATATCAAAATCCCCTTGCACGTTTTCCCACAAATCGCTTTCTATAAACGTGATTTTTTCTTGCAGTTTTAAGCGCTCGGCATTGTGGCGGGCTACCTGTAAGGCGCGGGGCGAAATATCCGCCGCCGTCACGCACGCATGGGGCAGTTGCGCCGCCAACGCCAGCGCAATACAGCCGCTCCCGGTGCATAAATCTAAAATCTTCAGCGGGGCTGCGGGGTTAAAAAAATGAGCGGCCCAATCCACCAGTTCTTCGGTTTCCGGGCGCGGGATTAATACGTCCGGCGTGACGGAAATTTCCAAATTGCAAAAAGGCTGAAACCCCGTAATATACGCTAGCGGCTCTCCGTTGGCATGGCGCGCCACCAGCCGCTCATACGCCTGTTGCTTGTCCGCAGGCAAAGGCTCCTGCCCAAAGGCCGTAAGCCAAGTGCGGGACGTGTGCAATAGGTGGGCAAGCAGAAATTCCGCATTGGCGCGGGGTTCCGTACAGCCGGATTGGGTTAAAACCTGCTCCGCTTGCGCTAAAGAGTCCCGCACGGTCAGGCTCATAATAAGCCTGCCAGGGCCGTTTCAAAGGCGGAAAACTCAAACAAATTGACCGAGGCCGGCGCCGTGTGGATAATGCGGGCCAACAGGTTGTCCGGGTCGTTGGCGATGGAATAAGAATTATAAAATGCCACCGTGGGTTTACGCAAGCCGCTGGCAATATGCACCACGGCCGTATCCGGCGTGATGACCACTTTGGCCCCGGCCACTAACGCAAACAAATCAAACACGCTATCCGTTTCGTACAACAACACCCCTTGGCGCACCCCTTGTAAATACGCCTGGGCCCGCGCTTTTTGGGAAGGCATACAAGGGATAATGGCCGGCAAATGCGTGCGTGCGGCCAATTCTTTCAAAATGCGGTGAATATTCATTTTATCCAGCGAGCGCGCCGCTATGGAGCCGAACGGATTAAGCAAAATATAGCCTTTCCCTTTATAATCGGCAATATGCTGTTTTAAGAACGCATCTCTTTTGGCCAGTTTGGCGGGCTGGAGCGGGATTTCGTAAGATTTATTCGGTTTTACTACCCCCAACTGGGCCAAAACGGCTTGTTCGTGGTCCACGCACCGCCCGGGCACTTGCCCGAACGGAATGGGGCTGGTGTAATAATCTAACACTTTATCCCCGCCGATAATATGCTTAAAAAGCGTCCAGTTGGCAAACGGTTTTAAGGAAGTATCCAACACTAAATCAAAGTGTTTCCGGCGCAGTTTAAGCGCATACCACAGCAGGGTAAGCCAACGCTGGTTGGGGCGCAAAACCCGCGGAATGGGCAGGCGGTAAATTTTATCAATATACGGCAATTCTTTCAAATACCCGTATGCCGAGCCGAAACACGCCACGCTGATTTTTATTTTGGGGTTCGTGCGTTTGATTTCCCGGTAGCAACAGGACGAAATTAACGCATCACCCAAGGAACCTTCCCCGCGCAAAATGAGAATGTTTTTCAAAAACCGGACATTAGGAATGGATTTCATGGAGAAGACCGTTAAATTTGTAAATTTTTGAGTTTTTGTTCCACACGCCACGCGCGCAAATCTTCCAAAATAGGCTCAATATTGCCCTGCATAATTTCCAATAAATTGTGGTAAGATTTATCGGTGCGGTGGTCCGTCACGCGGCTTTGCGGGAAGTTATAAGTGCGGATTTTTTCCGAGCGGTCCCCGGTGCCCACCTGGGATTTGCGCTCATCATAAATTTCTTTATTGCGCTTATCTTCTTCCATTTGGTACAGTTTGGCGCGCAGCATGGCCATAGCTTTTTCGCGGTTTTTGCCTTGGTGGCGTTCTTCGCGGCAGGCCACTACTACGCCGGTGGGTTTGTGGATGATACGCACGGCGGTTTCCACCTTGTTGACGTTTTGGCCGCCGGCCCCGCCGGAGCGGCAGGTTTCCATAATTAAATCTTCGGGGCGGATTTCAATATCAATTTCTTCGGCTTCCGGCATAATGGCTACCGTGACAGTAGAGGTATGCACGCGGCCGGCCGTTTCCGTATCCGGCACGCGCTGTACGCGGTGGGTGCCTGCTTCGTCCCTTAACCACGAGTACGCGCCGTCCCCTTTAATAAACATACTTACATATTTGCACCCTTTTAAGCCGGTGGGCGTAAATTCCAAAATTTCGGTCGTCCAGCCTTTGGTTTGCGCAAAGTGCTGGTAAACGCGCAATAATTCGTTGGCAAACAGGGCCGATTCGTCCCCCCCGGCACCGGGGCGGATTTCCAAATAAATATTTTTAGCGTCATTCGGGTCCGGCGGAATAACCAACACGCGCAACTCTTTTTGCAGTACCGGCAGTTTGGCTTCCAGTTCGGCCAGTTCGTCGGCGGCCATTTTTACCAGTTCTTTGTCTTCGCCGGCTTCAATCATGGCGCGGTCGTCCGCTATGGCTTTTTCCACGGCGTTTAATTCTTGCTCTTTTTCAATAATCGGGCGTAAAAAAGCGTGGCGTTTGGATTTTTGCGCCAGCTCCGTGCTGGAAAGGGAGCCGCTGGACAAATCGGCCTCCAGTTGCTTAAATTCGGCAATATATTTAGAAGTATCCATAAAATTCCTGTATTTATAAAAAGTTTATCCCGCCTCTCCCCGCAGGAAAAAGCCGGATAAACAAAAGAGCAGACCCCCTGTTTGGAAGTCTGCTCTTTTCAAATTACCTGGCTATTTTGCTTCGGCAGTTTCAGCCTTTTTGGCAGCGGCTTTTTTAGGAGCGGCGGCTTTTTTAACTACTTTTTTTACCAATTTGGCTTTGGCTTTAACTTCCGTTTTCGGTTTGCGGACTACCGTTTTACCGGCGGTAGCGGCAAAGCGTTTGTTGAATTTGTCCACGCGGCCTTCCGTATCCAGCAGTTTCTGCTTGCCGGTAAAGAACGGGTGGCAGGCGGAGCAAATATCCAGTTTCAAATTATTGGTGGTGGAGCGGGTCAAAAATTTGTTGCCGCAGGCGCAAGTGACTTCCACAAAGTCATATTTGGGGTGTATTTTTTCTTTCATTTTTTATCTTCCTTTCAAAATCTTATAGTTTATTTTACCATATATTGCGGCATTTTGGGAAACAAAAATCTTCCCGCCGCCGGAGCAAACGCTAAAAAGCGTTTACCTCCATTTGTTTGAAGAAATCCTTATTGGATTTAGTGGCCGACAATTTTTCCAGCAGTAAGTTCATCGCGTCCACGGAGCTTAACGGCGCAAGCACTTTGCGCATAATCCAAACTTTATTCAGTTCGTCTTCGCTCAGCAGTAAGTTTTCCTTACGGGTGGAACTGCGGTTAATATCCACCGCCGGGAAAATGCGGCGTTCGGCCAATTTGCGGTCCAGGCACAGCTCGCTGTTGCCGGTACCTTTGAATTCTTCAAAAATCACTTCGTCCATTTTACTGCCGGTTTCCACAAGCGCACTGGCAATAATGGTTAAAGAGCCGCCTTCTTCCAAATTGCGGGCGGCGCCCAAAAAGCGTTTGGGCTTTTGCAAAGAGGTAGCTTCCAACCCGCCGGTAAGCACACGCCCGGAGGACGGCGCCACCGTGTTATACGCGCGGGCCAAGCGGGTAATGGAATCCAACAAAATAACCACGTCTTTGCCTTGTTCGGCCAAGCGTTTGGCTTTTTCAATGACCATTTCGGCCACTTGAATATGGCGTTCCGGCGCTTCGTCAAACGTGGAGGCAATCACTTCCCCTTTTACACTGCGGGCCATATCGGTCACTTCTTCGGGGCGTTCGTCAATCAGCAAAACCATCAGCACGGCATCTTTGTAATTGGTGGTAATGGAATTGGCAATAGCCTGCATAATCATCGTTTTACCCGTTTTGGGGGCGGCTACAATCAGCGCGCGCTGGCCTTTGCCGATAGGCGCAATCATATCTATTACACGCTGGGTGTAAGAGGTGCGGTCAATTTCCAACGTGAAACGCTTGTTGGGATGGAGTGGGGTTAGGTTTTCAAAAAGAGGGCGGTTGTACACCTGGGAAGAATCCACCCCGTTTACTTTTTGCACTTGCAACATGGCAAAATAGCGTTCGCTGTCTTTGGGCGGGCGAATCAGACCTTCAATGGTATCGCCTTTGCGCAGGCCGAAGCGTTTGATTTGGGAGGGCGAAACATAAATGTCTTCCGGCCCGGCCAAATAGTTATTTTCTTCGGAGCGTAAAAAGCCAAAACCGTCGGGCAAAATTTCCAACACGCCGCCGCCGTAAACAGAGCCGTTTTGCTTAGCTTGCATAGCCACAATTTTGCCGATAAGCGCCTGTTTGCGCAGGCCGGAGGTTTCTTCTATATTATAATTAACGGCTAATTTGGTCAGTTCGGCCACGCTTAATTTGTTTAATTCGCGCGCATCCATCGGTTTGGCGCCGTTGGGTTGGCGTTTTTCGGGCGCGGGGGCATACGGGGCGTTAATGTTAGAAGTTTTGTGCATAACGCGGCGCACTTCCGCCGGGCGGGCCGTTTCGGCCGGTTTTACATCTTCCCGCTTGGTGCGGGTATATTCCCGGGCGGGTTTGGCCGGTTTTTCCGGCGTTGTTTTTTCTTCCATGGGTACTCCTTCTTTTTGTTTAACCATAAATAGTATCCAGTGCGCGGGCAAGCCGGCACACTTTTTGCTCCAAATCTGTTTTAGTAGAACGGTTCGTCAAAATCACATCCGCGCGGGCGGCTTTTTGGGCCGGGCTCCATTGGGTTTTTAAGCGGACAATATAATCTTCCCGCGTAAGCCCCCGTTCTTTCAGGCGCGCTGATAAGGTTTCTTCCCCCGCCAAAATAAGCAAAGTCAAATCCATATATTTATCCCAACCGCTTTCAAACAACAGGGGCACTTCAAACACGGCCCAACGCGCGCCGCAAGAGTCCAGTTGTTTTTGGGCCGCTTGCCATACCAGCGGGTGAATATACGCTTCCAACGCTTGACGCTGTTGCGGGTTTGCAAAAACCTGCCGGGCGATAACGGCCGGGTCCGCACTGCCAAATTCCTGCCGTAAAAAATCCTGTACTTGCGCTTGGGCGCGCACTTGGCGGGCCAAATCGTCCGCGCTGACGGTAAACACGCCACACTCCTTAAAAGCGGCCAACACAGTGCTTTTGCCGCTGGCCATACCGCCCGTCAACCCCACTACATAAGGTTTTGCCGTATGTATCATAAAGCAAGTTTTTCCAGTTCGTACCAATTTTTACCCGCTTTGGCACTGGCTAAAAGCGGCACCCGCAGTTTAACGGCATTTTGCATTTTATTTTTTACAAATAAAGCCGTTTCTTTTAAGGTATCGGCGGGTACCTCAAAAATCAGTTCGTCATGCACCTGCATAACCATTTTAACGGGAGTATTACGGACTTCCTGGAAAATATCTAACATGGCTTTTTTAATAATATCCGCCGAGCCGCCCTGCACAATGGTATTAATGGCGGCCCGTTGGGCAAAAGAACTCATCGCGCCCACGCCCATATTAAACTCGGGCAGATAACGGATATGCCCCAACATGGTTTTTACATAACCGTTTGCGCGGGCGGCGGCTACATTTTCGTCAATCCACCGGCGCACGCCCTGATACGTCTTAAAATAATTATCTATATATTCTTTGGCTTCGCGCATGGAAATAGAAAGCGCCTGGGATAGGCCCATGGGGCCCTGTCCATAAATAATACCAAAATTAATTGCTTTTGCACTAGAGCGCATTTGGTCCGTCACCATCAGCGGCATTACGCCGAACACTTGTGCCGCCGTTTGCGTGTGAATATCCCCGCCGTCTATAAATGATTGCGTTAAAACGGGGTCTTGGCTTTCGTGCGCCAACACCCGCAAATCAATTTGGGAATAGTCCACACTTAACAGCATATTGCCTTCTCCGGCGCAAAAAGCGGTGCGCAGTTGGCGGCCTTTGGCGGTGCGGACAGGAATATTTTGCAAATTGGGGCTAGAGCAGGAAAGCCGCCCCGTGACGGTGCCGGTTTGGTCCAAATAAGCGTGAACCTTGTTTTGTTCGTCCGCCAACAATAATAAATTATCCACATACGTTGTTTTTAATTTACTGCTGGCGCGGAAATCCAAAATTTCCTGTGCAATAGGGTGAACATGGGCAATTTCCGCCAATACTTCTTCGTCGGTAGAGTAGCCGGTCTTGGTCTTTTTGACCGGCGGAATTTTTAATTGTTCAAATAACAGCACGCCTAATTGTTTGGGCGAATTGACATTAACCGGGTAGCCCGCCCGCGCATCTATCTGCGCCTGAAGCGTGTTCATTTCCTGCAGTAAAACGGCTTGAAATTCCTTCAGCCAAACCGGGTTTACGCGCAAGCCCTGGTGTTCCATATCCGCCAGAACGGAAAGGAGCGGCAGCTCCATATTTACAAACAAATCATACATCCCGCTTTTTTGCAAATCGTCCGTCAGCTTGGTTTGCATTTTCCAAATATATTGGTTATAAAGCGGCAGGCGGGCCTGGGCGTTTTCCCCCGCAATTAATACGGAAAAATAATGCGCGCACGCGGCAGAAAAACTTAAATCGCCGGACGGGTCCAACAAATAGCGGGCCAGGCGGCCGTCAAAACAGCGCAGATATTGGCCGCCGAGCAACAGGCCGGCTTCGCGCAAGGTTAATTTTAAGTCATAGCCCACTTTCAAAACGGTATCGTCCAAAACGATTTTTTGCAAAGCCGCCTGCTGAACGGAAGAAACTTCCGCAAGCGGCGTTAAGGCGCAGGAAGTTTCGTCCGTGGCGCAGAGCAACAGTTCGTCTTCCACATGCAAAAAGAGCCGCCCGGCCGAAGGCACTTTGGCTAAAATTTCGTCCAGCGTGCCCAGCGGCGTTTGGGTTTGAAAAAGCGTTTCCTGCGGTTGGGCCGGCTCAAAAGACGTTAATAAATTCTTAAATTCATAGCGGGAAAACAAATCCGCCAACTGCCGCGGTTCCGGCGTGCAAATGCGGTAATCCTGCAAATCAAACGGCATGGAAAGGTTGCTATCCAACACGACCAACTGTTTGGAAAGGAGCGCCTCTTCCACATGCGCCCGGATTTTGGCCGCCACCGACGCTTTTAAGGACGGGTCATCATTTTGTGCGGCACGGATAATATCCTGCAAGTGGCCGAATTTTTTAATCAGCTCCACCGCGCTTTTGGGGCCCACCCCCATAATGCCGGGGATGTTATCGGACGCGTCGCCCACAATGGCAAAATAATCCGGCAGAAATTTTGTTTCCACCCCAAATTTTTCCACGGCGGCTTCCGGCCCCTTAAAACCGTCCTTCCCGCCCGAGGGCCAAATGCTGATTTTATCACTCAAAAATTGGTAAACGTCTTTGTCGGACGTGACCAGCACACTGTGCAAGTTCTGCTTGGCGGCACTTTGGGCGATAAACGCCATTAAGTCATCCGCCTCAATGCCGTCTTTGGCTACCACGGCAAAACCCATTTCTTTTACCAATCCGCGCGCCAAATTTAACTGGCTGATAAGCGCATCATCCGGCTTTTTGCGCGTGCCTTTATAAGACGGCAATAACGCCTTGCGGCGGGCACAACCGCCCGGAGAATCAAAACAAACAGCCGCATATTGCGGATGTTTTTCATGCAGAAATTTAGTCAGCCAACGCACAAACCCGTACAACGCGCCGACCTCCTGGCCGGAAGTCGTAGTCAGTTTAGGCAACGCATGGTAATTGCGGTGCAAAAAGCCGTGGGCATCAATTAAAAATAAGGTTTGTGCGGGTATCATTTTATGGGAATGAAAAGTTAGGAAGATTTTTTATTTATCCGCCCGCTTTTTGCGGCGGGCGGAAACAAAACAGACTATGCGAAACGCTTATAAAAGCGCGTTGAGTTTTTCCTGCAAGGCCGCTTTGGATTGCAACCCCACGCTTTGGCCTTTTACTTCGCCATCCTTAAAGAAAATAATGGTAGGAATGGAAGTAATGCGGTATTTGGTGCTGGTATCGGCGCCGTCGTCGGTATTCAATTTGCATACTTTCACTTTGCCTTCATATTCTTTAGCCAGTTCTTCCACCACCGGGGCCAACATGCGGCACGGGCCGCACCAGGTAGCCCAAAAGTCCACCATCACGGGGCCTTTGTGCTGCAAAACTTCTTGTTCAAAATTTGCATCCGTTAAAATTACTTCGCTCATACTTCCCCCTTAAATAAATACTTATTATATAGTGTACATAAAAAACAGCCCACTCTGTCAACTTATAAAACAGATTATGCCACCGCGCCCGCTAATTATGTAAAATGATTCAAACAACCTAAAGGAACCGTTATGAAAGAAAAAACGATTTGCATTGTCACGCCGGACAGCCGCACCTATTACCGCGCTTTGCCGCTGGCTAAAGAATATTTGGATAAAGACCATAACGTCATCAATACCGCCGGGAAACTGCCCGACGGCCAACTGGAACAAATTGAAGTGACTAATAAGACCGTCAAAACCTTAAAAAACGGGAAAATTGACGGCGTATTGGAAGTTATCAACCTGGCGGAAAACGCCGTCACTTTCAGCGAGCTTTACCAAGACGGCCAATTAATTGATGTAAAAGACCGCACCGAACACGGCCGCCATATCAAGCCGGCACAGCTGGCGCCTAAAGCCTCGTTATATCCGGGCACGGTTATTAAAAGCAGTAAGGGCAGCCGCTCGTTTTATGTGCAAGGCAAAGAAGTGGCCGAAGAAACCCTTTCTTCCAACGGAACCACCGTGGAGCTATTGGGGCAAATTCCGGACGGAGATGCCAAAGAATTTAACGAAAACGGCCAAGTAGTTATGGAAGCCGTTTATCAAAACAACCAATTAAACGGCGAAATGGTGCAATATGACGAATCCGGCGAAATTATCTCGCGCGAAATGTATGTAAACGGTATGTTGCAAGGGGAAGCGCATTATTACCAGTACCGTAATGACGAAAAATTTTGGGCCGATTGCAGTTATGATAATTCCCTGTTGCACGGAAACAGGGCCGTATATTACCCGGACGGCACCTTAAAACAGGAAGAAAACTACCGCCACGGCAAATTAAGCGGCATAAAAACCACTTATTACAGCAGCGGCAAGGCGGAACTGCGGGAAAACTACACCGACGGCAAATTGACCGGAGAGCGGACGTTGTACTTCCCGGACGGGAATTTGTGGTATCAAGAAAATTACAAAGCCGGGAGGTTGGAAGGCGACCGGGTGGCGTTTTTCCCGAATGGGGTAAAACGGTTGGAAGAATTTTATGTGGACGGCATGATGGAAGGCATCCGCAAAGTATATGCCGAAAGCGGCGAACTGCTAACCAGTGAAGAATACCACTGGGGCGCTTTAGTACATAATACGGAGCGGCACCATGGCTAATACCAGCAAACAGTTCTGCCCGGCAAAAATAAATTTGTTTTTGGAAGTGACCGGCAAACGCCCCAACGGCTACCACAATTTGGCTATGCTGTTTGGCAAACTGACTTTGGGCGACGATTTAACGGTGGAAGTTTCCCCTGCCGAAGAAACCTCCATTACGCTGGATATTACCGGCCCGCTGGGGCAACACTTATCCGGCGACAGCACCAACATTGCCTACAAAGCGGCCCAACGGTTTTTGGAGCAGTTCGGCTTAACGGCCCGGTGCCACATTACGCTAGTCAAGCGTATCCCCATGGGGGCGGGCCTGGGCGGCGGAAGTTCCGACGGAGCCGGCGTGTTGCGCGCGTTGTGTGAAATTTACCAAAAACCGCGCCAAAGCGTAATGGCATTGGCCGCCGAATTAGGTGCGGACGTGCCTGTATTTATGTATGAAGAAACATTTATGAAAGGGGAAGGAATCGGCGAGGTTTTAACCCCGGTTCACGCCCCGGGCAAAATGCCGTTTGTAGTGCTGGTTTACCCCTGCACGGCGGTAGCCACCAAAGGGGTGTTTGCGCGGCTGAAATTGCCGGAACAAAAAGAATGCTTGACAAATGTTTCAAAATTAAATAAACTAATTAAAGACATAGGATGTGGGAAGCCACTAACGGCTTGGAAAGATTTACTCTTTAACAGGCTGGAAGAGTGTGTGTTTCCGTGTGTTCATTCCGTCAGGAATACGAAAGAAGCTCTTTGTAAATTAAATGCGGACTCTGTGTTAATGTCCGGCTCTGGTTCTACCGTTTTTGCACTGGTAGACTCCGAAACGAAAGCCAAGGATTTGGTAAATAATATAAGAAATACAGAAAGATTAGTATTCTTTTCGGCATTTCGGAGGGAGACGGATGAAAATAACGGAAATACGGATACATCTTATGGGGGAGGACCGTCTTAAAGCGTTTGCCAGTGTCACTTTTGACGATTCGTTCGTCGTAAGGAACATGAAGGTAGTGGAGGGAACAAAAGGCGTATTTCTGTGTATGCCATCCCGCAAATTACCCGACGGCACCCATAAAGATATGGTCCATCCTATTAACCAGGAATTCAGGAAATACTTGGAAGAGAATGTTTTGAAAGCCTATAACGCCGAACTGATTAAGCATCCCGCCGGGGCTGACCAAGATAAAAACATTCTTGAACAAGCAGAAGTGAAAGACAACACGGGTAGCAACGAGAACTGAAAAAGGGTTTTCAGAGCAGTTTAGGGCATAGCCCCAAACGGTTATGAAAAAGTTTTAATTCCGGATAGTGAAACGGTATCACCACTGGTTTTGGTCCAGTTATTCTAGGTTCGAATCCTAGTCCGGAAACCATCTACAAACTGGGAATACCGCCAAACATACGTTTGGCGGTATTTTTTATCTGATTTTTACTGTTTTTATCTGTTTTCCCCGCCATTTTTTATTGTTTACTGTTTTCCCCCCGCCTGTGAATGCGACCCTATAATTAGCGCGGTATGCTTTTTATCT
>UQFW01000034.1 GCA_900540405.1 Candidatus Avelusimicrobium faecicola
GGGCACACAAAAAAATGTCTAACGGTGTTCCCCCTCCACAATCACTTTGCAAAGCGGGTGGTCCGGGTCGTCCGTGCAGTGTTCCCACTTAAAATTTTTATCGTCCATCATTTTGCCCATTTTCTCTTGGGCGGCATCATTCGTCTTTACATTTTTGGGTAAATAAATATAATAATCCGCCGTGGCCGCGCCGCGGTAAGCGTTCGGCACGGTAAACAGCAACGTCCGCCCGGCCAAATTTCCCTCCGCCGCCAAAGCCGCCCACGCCGCCGAAGACACATATTCCACATTTTTTGTTTTCAGCCCGGCCCGGTTAAGCAGTTGCGGCACCGTTTGCATAACGCCGGAGCGCTGTTGCGTGTGCCACGCGCCGCCATAGATAATAAAGCGGCTCATGGGGTCTTTTTCCGCCACGGCGGTAATAATTTGCACCCAATGCGCATTACGCTCTTTCATCCCGGCAATAGATTTGGCCCAGGCGGCGTTTTCCTGCGCTTTGGGCACATCCAATCCCAGCACCGTTAAACCGTAGCGATGCGCCACGGCCGCACTGGCAGAATAGCTTTTACCCAAGGCCAGTTTTTGCTCCAAATCCGCCAGGGAAATGTTATTATCGGTATATTGGTCCAAAAACGGTTGTTCCGACGACAAAAAGAACTCCGCCCCAAAGTGCGTAAACCCGGCCTTGTGTTGGCCCAAATACTTGATAATCAGGTTGGTTTCCCGCTTGGATTGTTCGTTATTATGTTCTTCCCCCAGCAGTAAAACGTCGGTATTGTTATCCAACAAAGACATATAATTAAACTGCGTAGTAATGGGGCGCACGCGGCTTAAAAGCGCTTTTTTTAAGGCGCCGTCCGAAGATAGGCGGGCTTCAAAGGCGTTGCGTTCCTTATCAAAAGCAGTAGGAGCCGCCACCGCCGCCACCGCGTAAAAAATGCTGAAAATAAGCAAAAATAAATGTAGTTTTTTCATACTCTTACTATAAGTATTTTAGGGCAAAACGTCAAGGGCATTTTGGAAATTTTTTTGGTTTTTTGGGGATATTTTTTTGGGGAGCCTGCCCCGGCACCCGCGTAAGGCCGGGTGAACCGTGCGCGAAACATTTGGCAGGGCAAAATTGGGTGCCATTGGCCTGACAGTGCGCGAAACATTTGGCAGGGCGGAGTGGGAGTAGCCGGCTGGGTGCAGTGGAAACCGTCAGCCGGGCGGCAGGGGCGCATTTTGCCAAATATCGCGTATAGGAGCATTTTGCCGGGCGGGCCGCGCACTCTCACGCGTAAGGGGCGGCCCCTTTACAGGGGGCCCCGCGCGGGGATTTTTCATTTTCCCCCCAAAAGTCTAAAAATTAAGACCTACCGCCCCCGCGTTTGCTATAATAGAAAGTGACGGGGCGACCCGTCCGACAATTTGCTTTTGATTTTGAATTATTTTCAGGAAGTCCGGCTGCGGGCCGGTCAGAGCTGAATGGGTTATACCCAACGGCACTTTGGAATCCTAAAATAATCGTTTCTGTTTATTCCTGCGGGAATAAACAAGCGGCGATTACATGGGTTATTCCAAAGGCTCTGGTAATACGCCGCTTTTTTATACCTGTGTTCAACCTCCTTGCTTATAGTATACCCATTCCGAGCGACACCAGTATTGTCGCACAGTTTTGCTATATTATTTATATCCGCATAAGGAGGGCGCATGAGCCAACTAATTACACTCGGTAGCGAACTTATCCGCATTAACCCGCAAAATACAACCCATTTGCAATATTCTTATAACCAAGGCCGCAGCTGGCTGGACAGATACATTGGTTCCACCCCCGGCCGATTTTTGGACTTGCAAGTTGCCGGCACGCAAATAATTGCACTAACCGCCAAAGGGACGTACTATTCCAAAGATTCCGGCCGCACCTGGCTATTTAGAAGCAAATAAAAGGAGAAAATATAGATATGAACCAAGAAAGCAAAGAATTAACCGTAGGCGGAAAATTACTGTCACAAGTAGTAGATATAGCGATGAAAATTCCCGGAATGGAAGTCAATAGAAGGGAATTTTTACAAAATAATTTAGCCGTATACTATGAACGCTACGGGGAAGACCTGATAGATAACGGCCCGATTAAAGCTGGGGTTCCGCTGGAAGAAATCAAAAAAATAGGAAACGCGGTGGTTAATTATCATACGGCATTAGCCACCTCCGCTTCAGCGGCGCTAGGCTTGCCCGGTGGCTGGGCTATGGCCGGCACAATACCGACTGATTTAGGGCAATTTTATGGGCAATTAATGATTGTGGGCCAAAAACTAGCCTATTTATATGGCCTTCCCGACCTCAAAAACGGCACTGAAAAAATCAAAATGGAAATGTTATTCGGGCTATTGGCCATTATGTTCGGGCAAACCGGAAACCAATTAGCACAAATTGTGCTAAACAATTACGCTAAACAATTTAGCAAAACCATATTAAAAAGCGGTGGAACTAAATTGGCTCCGTATCAAATGATAAACCTTTGCGCTAAACTATTAGGGTTTGATAAATTAACTAAAGAAACGGCTGCCCAAGTGGTTAGAAAAGCTGTTCCTTTTGTGGGTGCTTTTTTATCGGGCATTTTTACATTGGGCACATTCAAACCGGCCGGAAACAGATTAAACAACTATTTTTATAAAGAATACAAAGCATTATCTAAATAAAAATAGATTCAACTAGCTTTTCCCCGCCCCGCAAAATAAAAATGCGGGGCGGTTTTTATTATCAGATTTTGAACAAATGATGGCACGCACCCCCACTGGTTAGGCCGCTCTTTTTTCCGCAAATGCTTACGGCGGGCAGGTACACCAAAAATGTTTACAGGAATTTCACAAATAAAAATTATTTGCGGGTGCCGCGGCGCGTTTTGGCCGGGGCGGATTTTTGGGCAGGTTTAGCCGTTTGCGCGGCTTGGCGGCGCGTTTGGGTTTGCGCGGCTTGGCGGGCCGGGCGGGCCGCTTGCACTTGGGCGGACGGTTGCACCACTTGCGTTTGAGCCGTGTTGCGCCGGCGGCGGCCGGAATACCCCGCTTGTTGGCGGGCGGCCTGTTGGGCGGCATCGTTCTTGGCTTTTTCGGCGGCGGCTTTGGCGGCTTCGGCTTCCTCTTTGCGGCGCTTTTCCTCTATGCGGGCATTATCCATGGCAATTACCGCATTTTGCACTTTTTGCGGGTTCATTTCAAACAATTTTACAATGTTCGTGCGCCCGTTCTTTTGCGCGGCTTCCAGTGCGGTTTGCCCCGCTTTGGTTTTTAATTCCCGCTTGGCATTGGCCGCCAGCAGGCGTTGCACCACTTCTTCATACCCGCGGGAAGCCCCCCAAAACAAGGCCGTTTGACCCAATTTGTTTTGTTGGTCCACGTCCACCGGCGCCACCATGGAGTACGAACGCATCAACTCGTACACAATGCGCGGGCGGTTATAGCGCGCGGCATAAATAAGCGCGGTGTTGCCGTCGTTATTAGCGGCGTTCACGTCGGAACGGTACGCCAGTAAATTCTGCACGGCGTCCACATCCCCCAAAGAGGCCGAAATTATCAGCGGGGTGTTGCCCTTATCGTTCTTCACATTCGGGTTTACCCCCCCTTTGAGCATAGCCACAATGCCCAGCAAATTGCGTTTGGCTACCCAGCGGAAAAGATTTTCAGAATTAACCCCGGCTTGCGCGCCGTTGGTTAAAAACAAGTCCACAAATTCCGCTTTTTGCTTTTCAACCGCCAAAAACATGGGCGAAATGCGGTAGTTGTTTTCCAAATTCAGGTCGGCATCCGCGTAATACAACAGGCGGGTGATGTCGTCGTGATTAGTATATAAACTGCGCAAAATGGGCGTGTCGCGCGTGTAAGAATTGCGCTTGTTGATGTCTGCCCCCAGCGCCAGTAAACGCTGTACGGCATCTATATTCCCCACGGAAACCGCCACCAATAACAAAGAATCCCCGCGGCTGTTTACCAAATTAACATCTTTGGTGCGGTCCACTAAATCATAAAAACTTTGCGTATCGCGCCGCATGAGCAGTTGGGTGGCGTCTTCGGCAATTTCCATAGGGGTTTTAGCCACAACAATTTTGTCTATTTTGCTTTTTTTGGGGGTGGGCGTGTAGCCGCTCTTAAATGTAAAAGCTATCATGGCCAAAACAGGAAGTACCGCCACAACCCCCATCCATAAAAGGGGCCGCCGGACCAAAGAAGATTGCACTTTGGCCGGCAGTTTGCCCATAGGCACAGAAATTTTGGCGGTACTTTTTTTCTTCATAAGCTATTTTTTGAGGGAAGACAAGGCGTTTTCGGCCGCGTTTTGTTCGGCCTGTTTTTTATTGTGGCCCTTGCCAATACCCAATTGCCGGCCCTCCGCACTTACGCGCACGGTAAACACTTTGTCGTGTTCCGGCCCGACGGTTTGGATGACTTCATATTCCGGCGTTTGTTTACTGCGTTTTTGTAAAAACTCCTGCAGAACGCTTTTGTAGTCGCCACGGTCCTGCGTGAGCTGCTGGGTTTTAACCCAAGGGAGTACCATTTGTTCCGCGGCTGTATATCCACCGTCTATATACACAGCCCCGATTACAGCCTCCACCGCGTTGGAAATAATGCTGTCGCGCGTGCGGCCGCCGGTGGCAAGCTCCCCATGGCCCAAGGCGATATAACGCCCCAAGTCCATTTGTTTGCCCCAAAGATAAAGGTTGTGGCGCGAAACTAAATTGGCTTTAATTTTAGAAAGCACCCCCTCTTCCACATGAGGGCATTGGTTGTAGATATAATCCGCAACAATGGCGCCCAAAATGCTGTCCCCCAGAAATTCCAACCGCTCGTTATGCTTAACGCTGCGGTGTTCCCCGGCGTAGGACTTATGAGTGAGTGCTTCCCGTAAAACCTCTTTATCCTTGAAACAATACCCGATTATATTTTCAATATCGGTGTACACGGTTATTTCTTGGCGTTGGCTTCAATGTATTCAATGGCTTCGCCGACGGTTTTGATTTTTTCGGCTTTTTCATCGGGAATTTGCACATCAAATTTTTCTTCCAAAGCCATAATCAGTTCCACCGTATCCAAAGAATCGGCACCCAAATCGTTCACAAACTGGGCTTCCGGCGTCACTTTTTCAGCATCCACGCTTAATTGTTCAATAATAATTTTTTTCACTTCTTCTGCAATGTTTCCAGACATTTTGTCCTCCGATTTTATTAGAAAGGGTGTCCCCTTATGTTAAACTACATATACAATCCGCCATTGACGGATAGAATATGCCCCGTAATATAAGAGGCATCTTCACTCGCCAAAAATAAAACGGCTTTGGCGATATCTTCTGCTTCTGCAAATCTTTTAAGCGCCACGTTTTCAAGCGCTTTTTCTTTTACTTCCGGCGCCAGCGCGTCCGTCATAGCGGTACGCACAAACCCCGGCGCCACCGCATTTACGCGGATGTGGCGGGAGCCAAATTCTTTAGCGAGGGTTTTGGTCATACCAATTATCCCCGCCTTGCTGGCTACATAATTTACCTGCCCGGCGTTGCCCATTTCCCCCACTACGGAAGAAATGTTTACAATGTTGCCCGCGCGTTTTTTGAACATCACTTTCAGCGCGGCTTTGCTCATATTAAAAGTGCCCGTCAGGTTTACGTTAATTACAGCGTTCCAGTCGTCCTCGCTCATAAGCACGAGCAAATTATCTTTGGTAATGCCCGCGTTATTAACCAGTACGTCCACACTGCCCAGCTCTTTTACGGTTTCGGCCACTAAGGCTTCGCAATCGTCCGCCTGCGCGATATTTACCGCGCGGCCGATTACTTTTACGCCGTAAGTTTGGGCCAACTGCGCCACCGTTTGCTTGACGGCATCTTCGTGCGTGCCGCACACGGCCAAATTGGCCCCTTGTTTGGCAAACGCTTCCGCAATCGCACGGCCAATACCGCGCGTTGCCCCGGTGACGATTACATTTTTACCCTTAAAATCCATTATTTTTCTTCCTCCTGCATTTCTGCTTCAATGGCGCAGAAGGTATCTTTTAAGGCGGCCACGCGGGCGGCAATATCGCCCACAAAGTTCTTTTCCACCAACCGTTTAGCGGTTTTTAAGGCGTTAAAAATGGCTACTTCGTTGGATTTACCGTGCGAAATAATAGCCACCCCGTTGACCCCCACCAGCGGTGCGCCGCCGTATTGGTCCGGGTTGGTATGTTTTTTAACGGCGCTGAATGCCCCTTTGGCAAGCAACGCACCCAATATGGCCAGCGGGCGTTTTTTAACTTCCCGCTTAATCATATTGATAATGGTTTTGGAAAGACCTTCGGCCATTTTCAGCACGATATTCCCCACGAAACCATCGCAAACAATTACGTCCGTTTCGCCGGTGTTTACGTCGCGCCCTTCCAAGGTGCCCTGGAAGTTCACGCCGATTTCGCGCATGTGCGGAATGGTGTGTTTAACCAAAAAATTCCCCTTCGTTTCTTCTTCCCCGATGGAAAGAATACGCACGGAGGGGCTTTTCAAATCAAACACCTTTTCCATATAAGCCGAACCCATGACCGCAAATTGCAACAAGTGCAACGGTTTGCAGTCTGCATTGGCGCCGCCGTCCAACAGCAGGCTGACGCCTTTATAGGTAGGCATAGGGGTAGCAATAGCCGGGCGCACAACGCCCTTAATACGCCCCATGCGGAAAAGGGAAGCCACCATGGCCGCCCCGGAATGCCCCGCGGAAACAAAAGCATCCGCCTCGCCTTTATGTACCAAATCGGCACATACTACAATGCTGGCGCTCTTTTTATTGCGACATTCTTTAGCAGGTTCTGCCCCCATATCTATGGTATCGGGCGCGTGGACAACAGAAATGTTCGGCGGCAAAGCCGTGCAGCCTTGCGCTTGCAATTCCTGTTTAATAACAGCTTCATTCCCCACCAATATCACATGGATATCAAGGGCTTTGGCTGCTTTTAACGCGCCCAACACATTGGGTTTAGCACCAAAATCTCCGCCTAAGGCGTCCAGGGCTATTTTCATACAAGTTATTATTTGGCTTCTTGTTCTTCAGTCTTGGCCGCTTTGGGAGCCACGACTACCCGGTCTTTGTAAAAACCGCATTTCGGGCACACGTTATGGGGCAAGCGGGCGGATTTGCAGTTCGGGCATTCCACCAACTGGGCCACTTCAATAACGGAATTGTGAGATCTTCTCAAGTCCCGGCGGGAGCGGGTATGTTTTTTCTTCGGATTCGGCATTGTTAATTACTCCTGTATACGTCTAATAAAAATCAATCTTACTTAAATTTACCTTTTAACTTGGCAAAAGGCGACAAACACTCCGGCTTGCAACCGCACTGGGCGGTATTCAAGTCCTGCCCGCACATAGGGCACAGGCCCTTGCAGTCAGGCTTGCAGAGAAAACGTATTTCTTCCGTTAAAGCCAGCGTTTGCTGCACCAATGATATTATATCAATTATTTCTGTCTTGGTGCTATATGTTTCTATAAATTCTTCCGAAAACTCCTGCGCGCTCATCTTCAAACAGCGGGCACATTGTACTTCACGCGTGCCAAAAACCCGTCCGCGCACCAGGATTTCTTTATCCGCCACGGAAAAGCTCAACTCCACCGTTGCTTTGGTGATTTTATTGGGGGCGGAAAAGACGTCCGCAAAGTATTTTGTACTCAACCCGGCCGAGCAAATCAACCCGCCCATGCGGATAATATCAGCCGTTTTGAATTGCAAATCCTGCGGAACATCATATTCTTTATAAAGTTCGTTCATACTTATATTTTACCAAATTACAGGCCGCGGCGGGCAAAAGCCTTGGTTTGCCACTTACGGCTTTTCCAGCGGCGCTCAAAAATAACGGCGCGGATATTTTCGTCCAGGGCCATAGCCAGCCAAATCCCGGTAAGCCCCCAGCCCCACCAAACGCCCAGCAAATAAGCGCACAGCGTGGCCACGCCCCACATTACAATAATACCTGTAATAAACGGATAAAACACGTCCCCCGCCGCAATTAAGGAGTCCACGGACGTAATGTTTACCGCGCGGCCGATTTCAAGCACAATATCCACATACAGCACCGCCGCGCCTATTTTTACCACTTCCGGGTTCGGGGAAAGCAACTGAAAAATATTCGTGCCGATAAGCGCCGTAAAAACGGAAATTACCACCGTAATAATAACGGACAGCCAAATGGAGTATTTTTCCACGGAATAGGCGGCGTTGTCTTTTTCGGCGCCGATTAAATGCCCGATACAAATAGCCGCCCCGTTGCCAAGCGCAATAGAAAACACATAGGAAAACATCACAATATTCATTGCATAAGTACGGGCCGTTAAAGCCGCCGTACCGATTAATACGGAAAAATAAGTAATTACCACTTGTGATAAATTGTAAGATACCTGTTCCCCCGCCGCCGGCAAACCGACCACCATTAGATTTTTTACTTTATCCCACGGGAACGGGCGCAAATACTTAAAAGAAAAATCCGGCACTACCTTTCTAAACAACAAATACCCTAGTAGGCACATGGCAATCAGGCGGCAGACGGACGTGGACACCGCCGCACCGGGCGCGCCCAACGCCGGGAAACCGCACTTGCCGAAAATGAGCAAATAGTTGCCGGCCACATTCAGCACGTTCATCAGTAGCGTCACATACATCGGGTAAAAGGCTTGGTTGTGGCTGCGCAACGTGGCGGAAAGCGTCATGGCAATTGCCTGCAAGAAAGAAAACCCGCCCACAATTTGCATATACACTTTACCGCAATCAATTAACTGGGGCGACAGGCCCATCAGCCCCAACAACTGCGGCGCAAACACATAAAGCCCCGCGCTGACCACCAGCCCGACCAGCAGGTTTATCAACAAAGAAACGCCGATAGTCTGCATGACATTCTTTTTTTGGTGCGCGCCCAAATACTGGGAACACAATACGGACGTGCCCAAGGTGGAAATACCGTACAAAATAAAAATTAAACTTAACAGTTGGTTGACGACCCCCACGGAAGCCACCGTATCGTCGGAATACCGGCTAAGCATCATTACGTCCGTGGCGCCCAAAAGCATAATCAGCAGTGTTTCCACAAAAATAGGGCTGGTTAAGCTGAAAAGCTGTTTGCGCAAAGGTTTTGTTTTAAGCCATTTTTTAATCATCTTTCCCTAAAAAGGACCGCCCGTGCGGACGGCCCTTTCTCCTTCGTTTTTACAAAATCCGGCCTATAAATTTATTTTTTTAATTACCGGCCGCTGTAAGTCCGTAAACAGGCGGCGCGTCACCTTTAATATAGGGGCCGTTTGGGTGCGTTTATAATCGGCCTTATCAATCAGGCGGCAAACCTCCGTCACTTTCTCGGCGGAAAGTTTGCACTTGCGGGCAATTTCCGCCGGCGTGTTTTGCTCCGCCACATATAAAGGAATAATTTTATCCAGCACCGCATAAGGCGGCAGGGTGTCTTCGTCCTTTTGGTTCGGGCGCAGTTCGGACGTGGGCGGGCGGCTGATAATGCCTTGCGGGATAATCTCGCGCTTTTGGTTGATATACGCCGCCAGCTCGTAAAGTTCCGTTTTGAACACGTCCCCCAGCGGCAAAAGGCGGCCGACCGTATCGCCGTACAGCACGCAGGAACCGACGGAAAGTTCGCTCAAATCATCCGTAGAAAGCGGCAGGGCGCCGTATTCCCGGCCCAACGTCAGCAGTAAGTTGGCGCGGATACGGCTTTGCAACTGTTGTTCCGTTTTGTCTTGCAGGTGGGAGGAAATATGCCCCACCGCCGTTTTGAAACCGTCTAACACCGGCTGAACGGCCACTTCTTCCAAATTAATACCCAAGCTGCGGGCCAGTTGCCCGGCTAACGATTTACTCAAATCACTGGTGCAATAAGAAGGCAGGGAAACCGCATACACGCTTTCTCCCCCCAGGGCCGAGGCCGCCAGCACCGCGGTAATGGCGGAATCCAACCCGCCGCTAAGCCCGAAGACCACTTTGCTGTATCCGGCCTTTTGCACAAAATCACCCAGGCCAAAGGAAAGCGCGTCCAATACTTCCCCGCGCGGGTCCGCCTCGTAAGATAACGGCGCGGATTTTTCATCTTCGTCCCAAGTGTTAATATGTTCGCGGAACAGTTCACCTAGCAGGGTCAGCTCCCCTCTGCGGTTGGCAACGGCGCAAAGACCGTCAAAAATCAAACCGTCCCCGCCGCCCAACAGGTTGCAGGAAACCACCGGCACACCCCGCTTTTTGGCCTGTTTTTTAAGCAGGGCCAACCGTTCGGCCACGTTGCCTTTTTCATACGGGCGGGCGTATATATATAGGATAATGTCCGCATCCAATTTGGGGGCATTTTCCAAATCGCTCAATACAATTTGCAGGGTTTTGCCCTTAAATTCCACCGTTTCCGTATCATAAATTTTGGTCATTTTGCCTTTATACAAAAAAGCCGCCGCGCTGACGGGCTCTTTACCTTGCTTTTCTTGAAAGCCCAGCACGCAAGCCGTGTGTTGGGTTTCTTTGGCAATTTCTTTAAGGGCAGAGGCATTTTCTTTTAATAAGCGTTCATCTTCAAACAAATCAAACAGGGGGCAACCGCACAGGGCGGCTTCCGGCAACAGCAGTAAATCGGCCACCGGGGCCGGGGCTTTTAATAACGCAATAATGCGCTCTTTATTGCCGCGGATGTCGGCAGTTAAGGGGTTAAAGGAACTTACGTTTATTTTCATAATCACACCTCTTATATATATTTTACTAATTTATAAGCATATTTTTTGCTCCTTTTTGGGTTAAATTAGTAAAATAAAAGGTACATTTAGTTTGGAGGAACACCATGAAAAAATTAGCAGTTTTATTTTTTTGCCTGTTTGCGGCTATCCCTTCTTTTGCGCAAATGCAAACCGGGCGTTTGAAACTTTCTCTGTGGGATAATATTGCGTGGGCCACCCCCGCCAACACACAAATTATTAACGGCGTTGACCTGGGTATCGGCTCCCATACGGACGAAGTGACCGGCGCGCAGTTGGATTTACTGATGGCCCAAACCCGCTATGAATTGCGCGGGCTCAGCTTTGCGTTTTTGGTCAACCTGGCCGAACAAGGCACCGGGGCCCAACTGGGCGCGTTCAACCAAAACGCCCATTTTACGGGGGCCCAACTGGGGTTATTTAATATGACGGACCGCATGACCGGGGCCCAAATCGGTTTTTTCAATATGGCCGATTCCATACGCGGCTTACAGCTGGGGTTAGTCAACTATACCCACAACATACGCGGCCTGCAAATCGGCTTACTGAACGTGACCGAAGGCGGCTGGTTCCCGGCGATGGTGCTGGTAAACGGACATTTTTAATAAAAAGTATGGCTTTGGGCCGCTCTTTCCCCGGGGAAAGGGCGGTTTTTTATGCGCAGAATATGCTATAATAGCCATAAGGTGTACTTGAGCGGGAGAGCGAAAAAATCTGTAAATCAAAGCCTGTCCCGACGACACCACAAGCCTCCGCCGCCGGGGAAACCCCTTCCCTAATTTGGGCGGACGCTTACAGGAGAAAAAATGAGCAATGTATCTATGAAAGCCATGCTGGAAGCCGGTGTGCATTTCGGCCACCAAACTTCCCGCTGGAACCCCAAAATGGGCCGCTTTATCTTTGGAGAAAGAAACGGCGTACACATTTTGGACCTGCAAAAAACCGCTAAAGAACTTAAAAAAGCCTGCGCTTTTATTAAAGAAGAAACCAAAAAAGGCGCTAAATTTTTGTTCGTAGGCACTAAAAAACAAGCGCAGGAAGCCATCCAGGCCGAAGCCGCCCGCTGCGGTGCTTACTGCATCCACGAAAAATGGTTGGGCGGTACTTTAACCAACTTCCAAACCGTTAAAAAATCCGTTGAAAGATTGAACGAATTGGAAAAATGGGAAGCCTCCGGTGTATTCAAGGCCATTTCCAAAAAAGAAGCCAGCAGACTGACCAAAGAAATGCAACGCTTACAAAAATTGTTAGGCGGCATCCGTGATATGAAAGTTCTGCCGGACGTGGTTTTTGTAATTGACCCTGTGGACACCGCCGGTGCTGTGCGCGAATCCCACACGTTGGGTATTCCGGTGGTTGCCGTGTGCGACACCAATGCCGACCCGGATATGATTGACGTGCCCGTCCCCGGCAACGACGACGCGGCCCGCTCTATCAAATTGTTCTGCGGCGCCATCGCGGATTCTATCCTGGAAGCCCGCGCGGAAATGGAAGCCGTAAACAAACCGGCCGAAGCCGCCGAAGAAGGCAAACCGGTGGAAAACCCGGTAATGGCCCAAGCGTTTGAATCCGCCATGTTGGCGGGTGAAAAAGCCGCCCAGGAAGCCGAGGCCAAAGCTGCCGAAGCCCCCAAAGCGCAAGAAGAAGAAAAAGCCGAAGAAGTAAAAGCGGAAGAACCCGCTGAAAAAAAGGTAAAAAAAGCTGCCGCCAAGAAACCGGCCGCCAAAAAAACCACGGCTAAAACCAAAAAGGCCGCCAAAGCCGAAACCGAAGAAGTAAAAGCGGAAGAAGCCCCGGCCGAAGAAGCTAAATAACCGTTTCTTATGCGCGTTTCCGCCCGGTTTAACCGCCGGGCGGGCGCGTAAACAGATTTAACCCATTCACACAGGAGAAGACATGTCTTTAGCTGAAGATATTAAAGTATTAAGAGCCAAAACCGGCGCCGGCCTGATGGACTGCAAAAAAGCCCTCTTGGCCTCTAATGACGATATGGAACAAGCCATTGTGTTCCTGCGCAAAAAAGGCTTGGCCGATATGGCCAAACGCTCTGACCGCGAAACCAAAGAAGGCAGAGTGTCCGTTAAAACCAACGGCAAAAATTTTGCCATGGTTTACTTGGGTTGCGAAACCGACTTCGTGGCCAAAACCGAAGATTTCATCAAATTGGCCGACGACTTGGCCGATTACGTCTTGGCCCACCCGGAAGTGACCGACTACGCCAACGACGAACACATCAAAGCGATGATTAGCGAAAAAGCCCCCAAATTTGGTGAAAACACCACCTTGAAAGGCGCTTACAACTGGACCCCGGCCGAAGGCAGCGTAATTGGTTCCTATGTACACGCGGACAATAAAAAATCCTCCTTGTTGGAACTGGCCGTTTCCGGCACCTGCAACGATATGGCTAAAGTGAAAGAAATTGCCCGCGGTTTGGCTATGCACACCGTTGGTATGCAAAGCTGCTGGGTAGATGCCAAAGACATCCCGCAAGAAGTAATTGACAAAGAATTGGAAATTTACAAAACCCAGGCGTTGAACGAAGGCAAACCGGCAGCCGCCATTGAAAAAATGTTGCCCGGCAAGGTTAAAAAATTCGCCAAAGAAAACTGTCTGTTGGAACAAATGACCATTAAAGACAACAAGAAAAGCGTTTTGGATTATTTGAACGAAGAATCCAAAGCCTTGGGTTGTGAATTAAAGGTTGTGCGCTTTGTGCGGTTCTAATTGAAGGCCCCTCTTTTAGAGGGGCTTTTTTCTGTCCGTCCGGCACGCCCGGGTGGAAAGGAAAAAGTAAAAAAACGCGCCCCAGGCGCCACGATTTGTTAAAATAAAACAAACGATTTAAGGAGCTAACTTATGATGACTGCCGAAAACGGCCCGAAGAAAAAAAGAGTTTTGTTAAAATTATCCGGGGAGGCCCTAATCAACGAAGGCCACCGCGGCATTAACCCCCAAGCCTTAAAAGAAATTGCCGAAGAAATTGCCGACGCGTACAAATGCGGCAACTGCGAGCTGACCATTGTACTGGGCGGCGGCAACATCTGGCGCGGACTGCGCGACGGCGGCGGCGTGATTGACCGCGTCAATTCCGACAATATGGGTATGTTAGCCACCGTTATTAATGCGCTGGCGTTGCAATCGGCACTGGAAGAAGCCGGCGTGCCCACCCGCGTTTTAACGTCTATTAACATTTACCAACTGGCCGAGCCGTTCGTGCGCCGCAAAGCGGAACGCCACCTGGAAAAAGGCCGCATTGTTATTTTTGCGGGCGGTACCGGAAACCCGTTCTTTACTACGGACAGCGCCGCCGCGTTGCGCGCGTCCGAAATTAATGCGGACGTCCTATTAAAAGCCACGCAAGTAGACGGCGTGTACGACAGCGACCCCAAAAAGAACCCCAACGCGAAGCTAATTCATAAAATTACCTATAAAGAGGCTATTGCCAAACAGTTGCAATTTATGGATACGGCCGCCTTGGCGTTATGCTTGGAAAACAAACTGCCCATTCAGGTTTTCAACCTGCACAAAAAAGGCAACATTAAACGCGCCTTGTGCGGGGAAGAAATCGGCACCATTATTTACTAAACAGGATAGCGCCATGAGAGCCAAAACCATCCATCCGGTCTATGAACTTTGTGCCTACTTGGCGCTGGCTTTTTTAGTGGGTTTATGCGTGTATGCCGGGTGGGTTTGGTGCCGGCCGGCGCCCAGCCAACAAGCCATTTATCTAAAGCAGGATATTCAGGAAGATTACCCGGATTTAGTGATTGTGCTATCGCCCGGCGGAGCCAAACAAATCACCCGCCAAGGAGGGCTTTTTTATGTGGGCCGCCGCCAACGGGTGCAACGCGCACTGGACGCCCGGGCCAAAAAGTTGGAGAATGCCCGCCAACAAAACCGCCCTGCCGAAGAAATAGCCAAACTGGAGCAGGAATTAAAAGCGGCGCAAGAGGCGGCCCAACGGCTAAAAACACGCTGGAAAGAACGCGCAGAAACCCGCCGCACCGAATGAGCGGGGATGCAAAAACCCCCAATTTATCTAATAAATATCCCCCGGCTACGCCGGGGGATATTTATTTGTCTGCGCCAAAAATTATTTATCCTTAAAATTAATCCGCTCTTTTTCTATCACCAGCGGCCTATGCAATACTTGGGTTAAAATCGCACCGATATACTCGCCGATAATCCCGATAAAAAATAACTGCACGGACGAAAACAACAATACAGACAGCAAAATAGGGGCCGTTCCCATGGGGAATTTCTCCCAAAAAAGCAATTTTAATACCAAATAAATCAGCGCCAAAAGCAGGCTGATTCCCCCCAACACAAAGCCCCCCAACGCCGCCAAACGAAGCGGCACTTTGGTATGGTTGGTAAAACCAATCATGGCGTTATCGTAAAGGGTATAAAAATTATTTTTGGTAAACCCGCGCTCCCGCACCGGTTGCACAAACGGCACCAACGCGCGCGCATAGCCCAGCTCGCACACCAGGCCGCGCAAATACGGGTACGGCTCGTTTAATTTGCGCAGTTCGTCCACCACGCATTTATCGTATAACCCAAAACCCGTACAATTTGCGGGTAAATCGGTGCCGGAGTCGTTCACTAAATTTAACAGCCAATAATAAAACTTCCGCACCATAAAAAACAAAGGCGATTCCTTACTTTGCGTTTTTTGCCCCAACACCACTTTATAGCCTTCTTCCCACTTTTGAATCAGTTGCGGGAGTACCGCCGGCGGGTCTTGCAAGTCGGACGCCATATAAATCACCGCGTCCCCCCCGCATTGTAAAATGCCGTAATAGGGCGAACGGATATGCCCAAAGTTGCGGGCGTTGGCAATTACCTTAAAATGGGGGTCTTGGGCGGCAATTTCGCGCAAGACGCGCAGTGTGCCGTCTTGGGAGGCGTTATCCAGCACCAGTTGTTCATAGTCATATTTGGCGGATAATTTTTGCATTTGCTCTTTTACCTGTGCATAGAGCAACGGAATGTTGGTTTCCTCGTTATAAGCGCTGGAAATGATAGAAATTTTCTTTTTACTCATTGTTTTTTACTCCCCCGCTGATACGCATATTTTCCGCCAGTTCGCGGCGGTCCAAAAACGGGTACATATCCTCTAAAGACGGGCTAACCATACTGCCGTCGGGCAGTTTGCGCGCGGATAATTTGGGCGCAAAAATGTAATTTTCGCTGCAATTTACCTCACACACCACAGGGCCGTCCATAGCCAGTATTTCTTCCAATCGGGCGGATAAATCTGCATTTTTAGTCAGGCGCACCGCGGGCAAGCCGAAAGATTGCGCCACCTGCACAAAGTCCGGCACTTCTACCCCGCTTTGCCTATTACATCCGCTCAGTCGGCCGTCAAAAAAGTTGCGCTGGGTTTGGATAATAGACGCATATTCGCCGTTTTTCAGTATAAAAATTTTAAGCGGCAACTGATAAGTTTTTACCGTTTGCAATTCCTGCAAATTCATCATAATACTGCCGTCACCCTCCAAGCAGACCACGCTTTGGCGGTTATTGGCGGCACACACCCCGATAGCCGCCGGCAAGCCGTACCCCATGGAAGCATCACCGGAGTTAAGCAGCAGCCGCTGCCCCGCCTTACTTTCAAAAGCCTGAAAAAACGCCACGCAAGCCGTGCCGTTAGAGGCCACCACGCGGCTAGCTGGCGGAAGGATTTTGCTTAATTTCTCCATAAACAGATACGGATGAATTTTATCTTGCGCTTGAATGGCAAACTCCCGCAACGGCGGATATTTGGCCCGCATGCGGCGGCAGTATTCGCGCCACGGCGCAATATCCAGCCGTTGTGTTTGCGCGGTTATTTGGCGCAAAAATTCCCCCGCATCCGCACAGACGGCTAAATCGGGGCGGATGGTCGGCTTATTTAGCTCGGCTTCATCAATATCCACCACAATTTTTTGGGCATTTTTGGCAAAATTTTCCCAATTATAACTCACTTGGCGGATGTTGTTGCGCGTACCCACGCATAGCACCACGTCCGCATTTTGCAATACAAAATTGCCCGCGCGCTGGCCGACGGTGCCAATGCGGCCCGCAAAAAGCGGGTCTTGGGAGGCAATTAAATCAAACCCGTTAAAAGTACCCAAAACCGGAATTTTGGTTTTATCTAAAAACGCACGCAAATCCTTTTGCGCCCACGCACAGTGTATGCCGTTCCCCGCAATTAGCACAGGGCGTTTGGCTTTTTGTAAAATGGCCGCCGCTTGGCATACTTTAGCGGCCGAAGCAAACGGCGCTTGTGCAGGACGGATAAACTTTTTGAGCCTGGTTTCATCAATCGGCGCGGCCTGCACGTTCAGTGGAATATCCAACCATACCGGACCGGCTCGGCCGGAAGTAGCCTTAAAAACGGCTTCTTCTAGGGCGGCGTCAATATCGTTCGGGTCGGTAAGCATTTGGGCAAATTTTGTGAGCGGCTCCACCACGCGGACAATGTTTACCTCTTGGTCCCCCAGTTGGCGCAAAGGCACGCCGGAACAAGAAGCAAGTGTGGTG
>UQFW01000035.1 GCA_900540405.1 Candidatus Avelusimicrobium faecicola
GGTAAACCTGAGTAGCACCCCCGGCATAGCCGGGGGTTTCAAAAACACAAAAAAATGCCCGGCGGGGGGCCGGGCATAAATCCAACATTCACCGTACGGCGGTTTATTTTTTGTAGGCCATGCAACAGTTGCCCAACAAACAATGGGCGCAATCCGCGGTGGCGGCTGGCTCTTTCAGCGCGGCTAAAATTTTCCGCGCAAAGTCCGTCAGGGTCGGGTCGCGCGCGCCCAAAACCAAAATTACATCTCCCGGTTGGGCACAGGCGGCAATATCGGCCAGTTGGCGTTCCCGGCAGGAATCGTAAGATACATTTACGCCCCGCGCTTTTAAGCCCTCGTAAACCGTTTGGCAGGAAACCCCTTGCGGCACCGTTCCGCCCGGATAGTACACTTCCGTCAGCCATAAGTGGTCGTTCGGGCCGATATGTTTGGCAAAACTGTCCACAAAATCGGCCGCCAACATTTTGATACTGGTAAACGCATGGGGTTGATAAAACGCCAATACCCGCTGCCCGCGCAGGTGGGCGGCTTCAATGGTGGCGCCCAGTTTGTGCGGGTTGTGGGCAAAATCGTCAATCACTTCAATTTTGTTGTAGCTTCCCACGCTGGCAAAGCGCCGGGCAATCCCGGTAAATTTATTTAGTGCCTTGGCGCATGTTTCCAAATCTACGCCCATTTCCACCGCGGCGGCCACGGCGGCAACCGCGTTTGCCACGTTGTGCAACCCCGGCAAGTGCAGGCGGAATTCCTGCCCTTGAATGGTAAAGTCAGAGCCGAAGCCGTCCGCCTTAATGGCCGTGGGGTGGAAATCCCCGCCGGTAAGGCCAAAGGTTTTGGCTTTGCCGGAAATAGCCGTTAAGTTGGGCTCTTCCCCGTTCACAATCGCGTGTTTACAATGGGAAATAAACGTGTGGAAATAATCCTGCAAAATGTTAATTTCTTTATGGTCTTTGCGCAGGTTGAGGCACAGCCCCAAATACGGGTGGTATTTTACAATAGAGCCGTCGCTTTCGTCGGCCTCAATTACCAAAATATCGGACTCGCCTTTATACACATTCCCAAAAACGCCCTGCTCTTTTTGCAGGGAAAGAATAGCCGCTCCCGTAATGACGGACGGGCTCAACCCCGCAAACGCCAAAATATCATACACCATGGCGGTTGTGGTGCTTTTGCCGCTGGTGCCGGAAACCGCCACTGTTTTGTGGGTGGCAACGTGTTTGGCTAGCAGTTCCGAGCGGTGCATAATTTGGATACCCAGTTGTTTGGCTTTTTTAATTTCCGGGTTGTCGTCTTCAATGGCGGAAGAAAGCACCACCAGTTCGGTTTTTTCGTCAATGCCGCTTCCGTCTTGGGCAAACAGGGAAATGCCTAAATTTTTTAAGTACGTCCATAGTGCCAGGTCTGTATAGCCTTTGCTGATTAACCTGTCGGACCCGGTGACCGTGTCCCCGCTCATGGCGTGCAGTTGGGCCAGCGCGCTCATCCCCACGCCGCCAATACCTACAAAGTGAATTTTCATTTTCTTTTTTCCTTTAACTTAAATTTTGCGTAATCAGACATCGTATAAAATCCGGCTTCGCACTTCATCAGCCAGTTGGCAATATGCAAAGCGGAATGGGCAAATAAATCCCGGTTGAGTGCTTTATGCTCCAGGGTAATTTCGTCCAAAGGGGAGGCAAAACGCACTTGGTGCGTGCCCACAATTTCGCCTTGGCGGGCGAATGTCACTTGTTGCCAGGGCAGTCCTACGGCTTCCGCCAGTTTTTTGGCGGTACCGCTGGGGGCATCTTTTTTATGCACATGGTGTTCTTCGTGCAGGGCGGTTTCGTACCCGCGGTACATACGGGCGGCCAGTTTGGCCAGTTCCGTAAAATAGTACACGCTTAAACTGACGTTGGGCGCATAAAACACGGGTATTTTGTCTTCTTCCTGCATTTGGAATAAAAACGTTTCCGGCAGATTGGTGGTGCCGGTTAAAAACGGTTTCTTCTTTTCCCGCGCCAAATAAAACGCCTCTTGCGCCCCTTGCGGGGTGGAAAAATCCACCACACAATCAAACTGTTTGGGGAGCGGTTGGCCGGGCTCGTGTTGGGCGGCTACGGTTAAGCAAAGGGACGCGTCGCTTTGGATAATCCGCGCGAGCGCCTGCCCCATTTTGCCTTGGCCGCCGTTGATTAAAATGCTTTTCATTAGAATTTCTCCAATAATAATTCCACAATTTGCCGGGCGTTCATAGCGGCGCCTTTTAGCAAATTGTCAAAGGTTATAAAATAATGCACCGTATTGGGCTCGTATAAATCCCGGCGCAGGCGGCAGGCGAATGTGGTTTCCTGCCCGCTGGCCTCTAGGGGCGTGACGGGCTCTTCCCGGTATTGTAAATGGGGAAAGGCGTTAAACAATTTTTTGATTTCTTCTATATCGGCCGGGCGGTTGAATTTAACCGTCACCCCCAAAGAGTGCGCATTTTCCACCGCCACCCGCACACAATGCGGATACACTTTAACGGCGGGTAAATCCAAAATTTTGCGCGTTTCAAAAACGCCTTTCAGTTCTTCGCTCGTGTAGCCGTTCTCCTGCACGGAGCCGATTTGCGGCACGCAGTTGTTGGCATAGCGGGAGCCCGGCGTGTGGAAGTCTTCCAGCAGTTTTTTGCCGCCGCCGCTGATGGCCTGATAGGAGCAGAAAAAGATTTCCTGCGGCGTGTAATGGCCTTTCAAGGCGGCTAACGTCATCACTAGCCCGGTGGTGGTGCAGTTGGGGCTGGCAATTAAATGCGTGTCGGCAGTAATGGTTTGCGGGTTGATTTCCGGTATGACGAGCGGTACGCCGTCCTGCAAGCGGAATTCCGAAGACATATCCACCAAAAAACGCACCCGCCCTTTTAATTGGGGCACCAGGGCGCGGGAGTCCGGGTTGTCCGTGCATAACACGGCAATATCCAGCGGGGTGATTTCGTCTTTGCGCCCGAAAGTTTTAATGGTGAAAGGAGTTTTTATTTTTTGAAATTCGGCCAGTAGTTTTTGCCCTACCATGCCGTTAATACCAATAATACCTGCGGTTTTCATGAGTCCTCTAAATAAATAAATCAGCTTTAGCCTGCGCGGCAAGTGCCGTTAAGCGTTGGGCGGTTTCCGCGCGGACAGGGCCCAGCGGCAGGCGCACAGTTTCCCGGCAGAGCCCGCGTTGGGCCAATAAGTATTTTATGCAAACAGGGTTGGTTTCCCAATAACACGCTTTAATAAGCGGGTACACCGGGCGGAATGCTTCCCACGCGGCCAGGGCCCCTTGCGTTTGAAAGGTTTTGTAAATATGCACAAAAGCCGGAGCCAATACATTGGCCGCCGCGCTGATAATGCCGCTTGCGCCCATGGCTAAAAAGTGGGTAAACAAATCGTCATTTCCGCAAAGTTGCTGTACGCGGCCCGTGTGGCGCACGGCAAAATCCGTCACGCCGGCCCAATCGTAATCGGACTCTTTCACCGCTTTAATTTGCGGTACGGCCGCTAACAAATCGTCCATAACGGCGGCGGGTACTTTTAAGCCGGTGCGCCCCGGAATGTGGTACAGCACCAGGGGCACGCCCTCGGCTCCTGCGGCTTGAAAGTGCCCAATCAGCCCGGCGGGATTGGGTTTGTTGTAGTAAGGCGTGACCACAAGCACCCCTTCCGGCCGATACGCTTTAGCCAGGCGGATTTGTTCCACGGTGGTGGCGGTGGCGTTCGTTCCGGCGCCGATAATAAACGGAACCCTGCCGTTAATGTGGCGCACGGCCGTATCCAAAACGGCCTTTTTTTCGTCCCCGGTCAGGGTGGCGGTTTCGGCGGTGGTGCCCAATAAAACCAAGCCGTTTATGCCGGCCTCTATTTGCCGGTCTAACAGGTCGGTCAGAGCGGTAAAATCAATTTTTCCGTCTGCATCAAAAGGTGTAATAAAAGCGGTGTAAACCCCGGTAAACATAAGCTCCTCTGCGCGTGTGCGCGCGGATAATATAAATACGGATAGCCATATTTTAGCAATTTAATTGCTATAATTAATGGAGATTTTACATAAGGGGATTTTTAACTATGAATACAGAAGATTGGAAAGAGACTTTCCCTACCCAAACTTCCCAAAGTTTACCGAAAGAAGTATGGGAGAAGAAGCTGTTAGAAAACGAAAAAACCGCCCCGGTGCCGCAAGCGGCCGCCGAGCCGGAAGAACCCTCCGCCGAGAAACTGGCGGATAACCCGGAGCCCCCCGCGCAAGAGCCGCCTGCGCAAAAACCGCCCAAGCCGGCCAAACACGGCTCTTACCGCAACTTATGGAGCTTTTTATTGTTATTAACTTTTACTGTGTCTGCGGTGTGTGGGGTTTTGCTGGTACTGAAACCGGGTATGAAATGCACGGAGCCGGTAGGCAAAACCAACACCAAGGGGGCGTTTGTCAGCGGATTAAAATCTTCCGGCGAGGGGTTAGCGTGGATTAAGGTGCGCGGCGTGATTGCCGAAAGCGGCGACAGCGGGCCGTTCTCCCGCCAAACCGGGGCCAGCGCGATTGCCAAAAAAATCCGCACGGCCGCGGCGGATGACGCCGTGAAAGCCATTGTGATTGATATTAATTCCCCCGGCGGCACGGTGGCTTCCGTACAAAACATTTACAGCGAAATCCAGGCCGCCAAGCAAAAAGGCAAAAAAGTAGTAGCCTTGTTTAGGGATGTAGCCGCCAGCGGCGGGTTTTATATTGCCATGGCCGCCGATAAAATTGTGGCCGAGCCGGGCACCATTACAGGCTCCGTGGGTGTGATTATGCAAACCAACAATGTGGAGGGGTTGTTCAAAAAAATCGGGGTGAGCGTCACGCCGATTACGTCCGGCAAATATAAAGACATCGGTTCTTCCTACCGCCCGATGACGGATGCGGAAAAAGCCCTGCTGCAAGATATGGTGAGCGAAACTTACGGCCAGTTTTTTGCCGCCGTTAAGGCCGGGCGCCCGGGCGTAAAACCGGCCGATTTGACGGAATATACGGACGGCCGGGTATTTACCGGAGAGCGGGCCTATAAACTGGGTTTTATAGATAAACTGGGCGGCGAAGAAGAAGCCCGCCTGCTGGCCGGGGAATTGGCCGGCCTCAAAGACCCCAAAATTTTATCCAACCGCGGGGAAAGTTTGCGCGAAGCGTTTTTCTCCTTCGGCAGTAATTTGGAAGGGCAAAGCCTGGCTAAACAGTTGGAAAGTTTAACCACGCCGAACGTGTCTTATTTGTGGTCTAACTAGGGGGCATTATGAGCCAACTGCTAAACGCTTATTTTGCGTATATGGAATCCCCGCGCGAGGGGCTTGAAAAGCTGTTCCGCCGCCGCGCGTACGGGGTGGGGTTGTCCGGCTATTTGATGGCCGCCCTGGCCGCCGTGTGCGTGTTTAACATGGGGGAAGGGATTGGGGTGTTTTCTTTCCTGTACAAAACGCTGGTGCTGTTTATTGCGGAAGTGCTGATTGGCGCCCTGATGGCGGCTTGTGCCGCGCTGTTTTTGGACTGGTCCGGGCGGGATGCCTCGCCGGCCCGGTTGTTTGTGCTAATCGGCACGGCCGGGTTTATTAAGGGGCTCCTGATTGCGGGCGCCATTGTGTTTTTGGCGGTGCCTGTATTGCACTATTTAATGCCGCTTTTGGTGCTTTTGGTACTGGTTTTGCAACTGGGCTATTTAACCCGGAATGTGGCGCGGCTGTACCAGGTATCCGGCCCGCGCGCTTGTGTGGCTGTTTTGTTTTGCGCGGCCCCGGCGCTGGTGGCGGCTTTGCTGGCCATGCTGTTTTTAGTGTGGGGCATTTTCCTGTTGTTTTAAGCAGCCGGAACCTTTGAAAAATCCGCCCTTTCCCGGGCGGATTTTTTATTTGCAATAAATTGCGGGGGTGGCGTGTTATATGATAGAATGTACTTACCGGTAGGTAGACATTCAAAAGGCCGCCGGTTATTTTTTTCTATGAAACAAACAGAACCAACCAAATTAGACCGGCAGGACCGGGAACAGCGCATGCGCGCTAAAATAAAAAAAGCCGCTTTTGCTTTAATGGCGGACCGGGGCATTGACCAGGTTTCCATGCGGGAAATTGCCGAAAAAGTAAAAGTGACTAAACCGGTGCTGTATTATTATTTTAAGAATAAAGAAGACCTCTGCCGCAGTATTGTGGCGGAGCATGAACAGGGGTTTTCCAAACTGTTGGAAGATTCTTTCAACCGCGGGGACGAATTGGAAAGCGTCCTCAACCGCCTGTTGGGGGCCCATTTGGAATTTTTCCGCAAAACGCCGGTTAATTCCAAATTTGTGGTGCAGATGTTGGCTTATACGCTGAATAAAAAATTCCCAAAAGAGGAACGCAAACTGTCGCCGGAAAAGGTACTGGGCGATTTTTTGTCCGGTAAAGAAAACCTCCACCGCTTGCCGGCCGGAGCCACCCGCGACATCAGCCTTCTTTTTTCGGCCCTGTTCTCAAAAATAATGTTAAACGCGTATGTAGAGGCGTACATCCAACCGGAAAAGGATTCCCCGTATACCGAGGAAACCGCCCGGCGTTTAACCAAAATTATTTTACTGGGCGTAAAACAGTATTACGAAATTTATGAAAAATAAGACCGTTATTATCTTTATGGCCGCTTTACTGGCGGCCGGAATAACCCCGGCCTGGGGGGCATTAGCGCCCAAGCCGGCGGCTAACTTGTTTGCGGAACAAGATGTGGGAGGGGAGAAAATTACCATTTCCCAAGCTATTCAAATGGCGTTGGAAGATTCCTACCAGGTAATTGATGCCGTCAAACAAAAAGAAATTTACGAACGCCAGTTGTCTGCCGCGCGGGCGGGGTATTATCCCAGCCTGTCGTTAGACGGTTCCTATTCGCGCGCCATTAAAAAAGCGCGCTTTGCCATGGGCAGCGGCGGCATGGTGGAAGTGGGCAAAAACAACACGTATAGTGCGGGGCTCAACTTAAACCAAACTTTGTGGGCCGGCGGCCAGGTTAGAAACACCGCCCGGCTGGCTAAAGTGACGGCCGAAGAAGGCGCCTACAACTTAAAACATGTGCGCGACCTGGTGACCAAAGCGGTTGTTAAATACTGCTACGGCATTATTTATGCTTCGGCCTATATCCGCGTGCAGGAAGAATCTTTGGAAGTTGCCCGCCAACACTTGCAGGAAACCCAAGCCAAATACAAGCAAGGGCTTGCCAGCAGTTTGGATGTATTGACCCAAAAAGTAAAGGTGGAAAATATAGAGCCTACCGTCATTCAGGCGCGCAAAAATTTTGAATTGAGCAATTTGTATTTGCGCCAAATTTTGAACCGGGACCCGGAAGACAAAATTTATTTAACGTGGTCCCGGCAGGATTTGGAACTGCCGCCCTTGCCGTCTTTGGAAAGTTTATATGAAAAAGCCATGCAGCACCGCCCGGAATTAATCATTTCCAAATTGGCGGTAGATGCGGCGCACTATAACATTAATATTGCCAAATCCGGCCATTGGCCCATCCTGGCCTTAAATGCGGATTATACTTTTAACGGCTTAACGGAGCAGGGTTTTCCGCACAGTAAACAGGACCGCTATTGGTCTTCCAACGCCGGGCTGACGTTAAGTATCCCGCTTTTTGAGGGGGGTAAAGTGAATGCGCAAGTGGCGCAGAAAAAACTGGCTTACGAACAAGCCGTGGCGGCGTATCAAAACAAACTTAAAAACGTGCGTATAGAAGTAAAAGAAGCATGGCTGAATTTAGCCGAAGCGCGCAACCGCATAGAAGCCACCAAAGGGGTGGTGGAACAGGCGCGCGAAAACTTGAGCGCCCAGATGAAGCGCTACCGCGCCGGGCTGACCAGCCAGCTGGAGCTGAACGACGCCATTACGGACGTGAACGATTCCGACTTGCAATATGTGCAAGCCGT
This sequence comes from Candidatus Avelusimicrobium faecicola, assembly GCA_900540405.1. Classification (GTDB taxonomy): domain Bacteria; phylum Elusimicrobiota; class Elusimicrobia; order Elusimicrobiales; family Elusimicrobiaceae; genus Avelusimicrobium; species Avelusimicrobium faecicola. Next base: position 7,910 of record UQFW01000035.1, read on the forward strand.
ATACGACGGCGCAATTGCGCTTTCTGACTTAAAATTTGCCGTAGGGGGAGAAGGAAAATTGTATGAAGAAGAAAACAAGTAAAAGAATTACCGCTTGTGTGATAGGCGCTGTGGTTATTTTGGCGTTGGTGGTACTGCTTAAACCCAAAGCCGCCAATCCGTTAGATAGCGTAGCCAAAGACGTTTTTGCCGTCCGCCCGGAAACCGTGCAAAAGCGTGATTTGCGCCACCAGTTAATTATGTCCGGCAGTGTAAAAGCGTGGGAAGAAGCCACCCTTTACCCGCGTGTGAGCGGGAAACTGCTTAAAAATTTACTAAGGGAAGGGGATTCGGTCAAAAAGAACCAAACCGTCAGCTTAATTGAGCGCGACGAAGTAGGCGCCGTGTATGAGCCGGTGGTAGTGCCTTCCACCATTACCGGGTTAGTGGGCCGCGTGTATTTGGACCCGGGTGCCAACGTGACGGTTTCTACCCCGGTGGCGTTGGTCGTCAACCAAGAGCGCGTGCGCGTGGCGGTGGATATGCCGGAACGCTACATCGGCGAAATTTACAAAGGCCAGCCCGCCACGTTGCGTGTGGACGCCTTGCCCGGCAAAGAATTTAATGCCCGCCTGCAAATCATCAGCCCGGTGGTGGATTCCAACAGCCGCGCGGTGGCCGTGGAATTTTGGGCCGATAACCCCAAAGGGCTCCTTAAATCCGGGATGTTTGCCAAAGTGGATGTGACGCTGTCTGAAAAGAAAAACGCGGTATCTATCGCTAAAAAAAGTTTGTACCGCCAAAATGGGGAAAGCTATGTGTTTGTGCCGTCCCAAGACGGCAGAACGGCCCAAAAGAAAGTGGTAAGTGTCGGCTTTGAAAACACAGACCATTTGGAAATTGCAGACGGCTTGAAAGAAGGCGATACTATTTTGGAATTTGCTTACGGTTTGCAAGACGGCAGCAAAATTGACATGGGGAAATAAGGCGCTTTTATGCAACAAACAACACCAAATAACGCGCAACCGTCCGCCCGCCCAGAAAAGAAAGGCGGCTTGACGGCCCTGTTTATTAACCGCCCGGTGGCTACTATCATGATGAGTTTAGCCGTGGTGGTACTGGGTTTTATGTCTTATTCGGGCATGGGCGTTGGGATGTTCCCCAACGTAGACGTGCCGTATGTACTGGTGCAAACCACTTTGGCCGGGGCCAACCCGGAAGAAGTGGAAACTTCCATTACCAAAGTGGTGGAAGAATCCGTCAACCAGGTGGAAGGGATTGACGAAATTAAATCCCAAAGCATGGAAGGGTTTTCCCTGGTAAGCATTAAGTTTGATATGGACAAAGACGGCGACGTTGCCGCCCAGGAAGTGCGCGACAAAGTAGAGCTGATTAAAAACGAATTGCCGGACGGTACGGATGCCCCCGTTGTGCAAAAACTGGATATGGATTCCATAGCCGTACTAAACGTGGTAGTATCCGGCGAGCGCGACATTGTGGATTTAACCGAAGTTGCCAAGAAAAAAGTAAAAGAAAATATTGAAAACATCCGCGGCGTAGGCGCCGTAAGCATTGTAGGCGGCCGCGAACGCGAAATCCATGTGATTGTAAACCCGCTGAAACTTTTTGCGCTCAATTTGCCGATTAGTGATGTTTCTTCCGGCCTGGCAGACCAGAACGTGGAAATTCCCGGCGGGCGCGTGGAACAAAAACACCAGGAATACAACTTGCGTATTTTGGGCCGTATCCCCACGGTGGAAGCGTTTAATGATGTGTTTATTGCCAAACGCAAAGGCACTTCTATTAAAGTGTCCGACATCGGGCACGCCGAAGACTCCGGCGAATATGAGCGTTCTTCCGCGTGGCTTAACTCCCGCCGCTCCGTCACGCTGGAAGTGACCAAACAATCCGGCACCAACACGTTGGCGGTAGTGCAAGGGGTCAAAGACAAACTGGCCCTCATTGAGCCTACCTTGCCGAAAGATATTCACATTACGCTGATGATGGACCAATCCGGCAACATTAAAGGTTCCGTGCATACCGTGCTGGAACACTTGATTTTGGGTGGTTTTTTGGCCGGGGTAATGGTGCTTTTGTTTATGGGCTCCCTGCGCTCCACCTTTATTGCGTTTTTGGCGATGCCTATTTCTATCATCGGTTCGTTTATCTTTATGAAGATGAGCGGATTTACCATTGATACCATGACCCTGTTGGGCCTTACGGTGGCGGTAGGTATTGTAATTGACGACGCGATTGTTATGTTGGAAAACATTTTCCGCCACATGGAAAAATACAACAAAACGCCTAAACGCGCCGCGTTGGACGGTTCGCGCGAAATTACGTCCACCGTTATTGCCACTACGCTTTCTATTTTGGTTATTTTCCTGCCGCTTGCGTATATGAGCGGTATGGTGGGGCGCATTGTAAACAGCTACGGTTTAACCGTGGTATTTGCTATTGCGCTTTCCGGTGTGGTGGCGCTTACGCTTACGCCTATGCTCTGCGCCAAAATGTTGAAACAAGGCGAGCAAAAAAGCCGTTTGGACCACCTGGTGGACCGCATCAATCATAAATTGGTGGATTGGTATATTCCGTTATTGGATTGGTCTATTCACCACCGTAAAACCATGGTGGCGGTGTCTGTATTCTGCATACTCTTGATGTTCCCCATGTTGGCTAAAGTGGGGGGAGAATTTATCCCGGTGGACGACAGCGGCAAAGTACAAGTGACGGTGGAAGCCCCGGTGGGCACCAGTTATGCCGATACATTGGACATCCTGCGCCAAATTGAAAAAGACGTACGCCGCTTGCCGCATGTCAAAGATACGTTGGTGGTTGCCGGTGTAAACAGCAACAGCTTTGCCAGTTCCAACCCGGCCAACAAAGGCTATGTGCGCTACGAGCTGGAGGAGCGCGACAAACGCGAAGGCTTGACGACCAACGATTATTTGAAAGCCACCCGCGATATGATGAAAAAATACGACGGTTTGGAAACCACCACTTATATCGTCAGTGACGGCCCTTCCGCCGGTTCGTATGAATTGCAGTACGTTATTTCCGGCCCGGATATTGATAAACTGGCCGAATACGGCAACACCATGATTGCCCAACTGCGCAAAGACCCGCGGTTTATTGATTTGGATTTGTCTTTGGACTTATCCAAGCCGGAATACCGCGTGGTAATTAACCGCGATAAAGCCCACAGTTTGGGCGTTAAAGTATCCAGTATTGCTTCCGCGTTGCGCACCATGGTAGGCGGGGAAGACGATATTACAAAATATAAAGACGGGGACGAGCTGTATGACGTGCGCGTTCGCGTGGCCGAGGAATACCGCGACACCAAAGAAGCCATTGCCGCTTTAATGGTGCCCGGCAAATCCAACGGGGAAGACACCATTGTCCGTTTGGACTCTGTGGCCACGATTGAAGAAGGCACCGGCCCCAGCCAAATTGACCGCCACAACCGCCAACGCCAAGTGACGGTGCAAGCCAACTTAAACGGCATTGACCAGCGCAGTGCGTTGGCTATCGTGGAGCAAGCGTATAAAGACTTAAACGCCGGGGTGGAATATACGGGCGGAACATCCGGGATGTCACAAGAAATGGGCAAGATGTTTATGTCCTTTATTATGGCGTTCGTGTTGGCGTTCCTGTTTAAGTATATGATTTTGGCCGCCCAGTTTGAAAGCTATACGCACCCGGTGGCTATTATCGTATCACTGCCGCTGACAATTCCGTTTGCGGTGCTGTCTTTACTGCTTACCGGGCAGACCATGAACTTATACAGTTTGTTGGGTATTTTTATGTTGATTGGGGTGGTCAGCAAAAACGCTATTTTGCAGACGGACTACACCAACCAACTGCGCGCCCGCGGCTACGGCCGCACGGAAGCCATTTTGCAGGCCAACCGCGTGCGCTTGCGCCCTATTTTGATGACCACGCTAACCCTGATTATGGGTGTGGCCCCCATGATTATTTCCAACGGGGTGGGGGCGGAAGAACGCCGCAGTTTGGCGATTGTTATTGTGGGCGGGCAGGCGCTTTCGCTGCTGGTCACCCTGCTAATGACTCCGGTGACGTATATTTTAATGGACGAATTTGGCGATTGGCTGAATTGGAAGCTGTTTAATATCCCGGTGCCGGAAGATAAAAACCAGGCAGTTATTTTGCCCGAAGTCCCGCCGGAAGAAGAATAAAACAGCGGGTAAGTTTGGCGTTTTACACACGGGGGAAAACATTTTCTCCCGTGTTTTTTATCGGGCGGCTATCTAAAACAAAAAAGCGGCCCCTTTTAATAGGGGCCGCTTTCAAAATAAACCAAAAAGAAAAGGTGCGGGCGGGAATCGAACCCGCGAATATGAGTTTTGCAGACTCACGCCTTACCACTTGGCCACCGCACCGTATACGTCAAAAATTGGGAACAACTTATTATAGCAAAATTTTTAATATCTGCAAATACTTTTCTAATAACCTTATTTTACCCCCTTGAATTTTTTCAAACCGCTTTTATACTACCAGTATGGGAGAGCCAAACAGACCCGCTTTTGGGTGAGCCCCGTATGGGGCAGGGCCTCCCTCCTTTTTATAAAATACCGGTTTTGCCCGTGCGGCGGCCGGTATTTTTTTGCATAAATGATAAAAAGACTATACGAAAGCCTTTTTATTTGCTACAATAACAGTACCTATCAAAGGCGGCCAACAAGGGGTTGCCACGTATTACAGTAGGGTTATGTCCAAAAGAGGTCTTCCGCTGGAAGCTTTTTTTTGGTATAATAAAGTACTGTCTTAGTGCGGGCGTAGTTCAATGGTAGAACACTAGCCTTCCAAGCTTGATACGTGGGTTCGATTCCCATCGCCCGCTTTTGAAACCCGTAAGGGAAATGCTGGGGTAGCTCAGTCGGTAGAGCATCTCCATGGTAAGGAGAAGGTCGTGGGTTCGATTCCCACTCCCAGCTTTGTTTTGAAATTATTAGTTAGTACCCGGCAGTATACGCTGGGGTAGCTCAGTCGGTAGAGCATCTCCATGGTAAGGAGAAGGTCGTGGGTTCGATTCCCACTCCCAGCTTTTTGTTTTGGAACAACTAAACCATGCAGTAAAATTAGAAACAGGAGAACTAGACAAATGGCAAAGGAAAAATTTTCCAGAAGCAAACCGCACGTTAACGTCGGTACCATTGGCCACGTGGACCACGGCAAGACCACGTTGACCACGGCTATTACCAAAGTATTGGCCAAAGAAGGCAAAGCCAAAGCTATGGCTTACAGCGACATCGCCAAAGGCGGTGTAGTTCGTGACGCCTCCAAAATTGTGACTGTTGCCGTATCCCACGTGGAATACGAAACCAACAACAGACACTATGCTCACATTGACTGCCCCGGCCACGCCGACTATATTAAAAACATGATTACCGGTGCCGCCCAGATGGACGGTGCTATCTTGGTAGTGTCCGCCGTAGACGGCCCGATGCCGCAAACCCGCGAACACGTACTGCTTGCCAAACAGGTAAACGTACCCCGGTTGGTTGTTTTCTTGAACAAAGTAGACTTGATTGATGACCCGGAAATGTTGGAACTCGTGGAAGAAGAAATCCGCGATTTACTGGGCAAATACGATTTTGACCGCGACAACACCCCCATCATCCGCGGTAGCGCTTTGAAAGCCATTGAAGGCGACCAGAGCGAATTGGGTGAACCTTCCATTCATCGCTTGATGGATGCGTTGGATACCTGGATTCCCGAACCCAAACGCGATACCGACAAGCCCTTCTTGATGGCTGTGGAAGACGTGTTCTCTATCACTGGCCGCGGTACCGTAGCCACCGGTAGAATTGAACGCGGTAAGGTACACGTGGGTGACCCGTTGGAAATCATCGGTTTCCGCGACACCTTGAACACCGTAGCCACCGGTATTGAAATGTTCCGCAAATTGCTGGACGAAGGTATTGCCGGCGATAACGTGGGTATCTTGTTGCGCGGTATTGACAAGAACCAGGTTGAAAGAGGCCAAGTTTTGGCTGCTCCTAAATCTGTGACCCCGCACAAACACTTCATGGGTCAGGTTTACATCTTGAAGAAAGAAGAAGGCGGCCGCCACACCCCGTTAACCCCGGGTTATAAACCGCAGTTCTATTTGAGAACCACGGACGTGACCGGTGAATTGTCCTTCAAACAAGACATGATTATGCCTGGCGATAACGCCGAAATTGAAGTGAAACTTATTACCCCCGTCGCTATGGAAGAAGGTTTGCGCTTCGCTATCCGCGAAGGCGGCCATACCGTAGGCGCCGGTGTCGTCACCAAGATTATTGAGTAGTAAAATTGTTTAGTTCACTGTTGCAGGGACATTGGTAAAACAATGTCCCTGCAGAATCCTTATAAAGTGGACTGTAAACCGGAGGGGCTAACCCCCCTCAATTATCAAGGAAAATAAGATGGCAACTGAAAGAATCACCATTGCGCTGGCCTGCACGGAATGCAAAAACAAGAACTACTATCAGGTCCGCGGCAAAAAGAAAGAATATAAGCTGGAACTGAACAAGTTCTGCAAAAAGTGCGGCAAAAGCACCAAGCACAAAGAAAGCAAGGCTTAATTTTAGTGGGAGCGTCGGTTAACTGGTAAACCACCGGTCTCCAAAACCGGGACTGAAGGTTCGAGTCCTTCCGCTCCTGCCAGTTTTATTTAGGAACAACGGATAAACTTTATGAACAAAGCAATCAGTTTTCTAAAGCAATCGGTAGCCGAGCTTAAAAAATCCACCTGGCTGACCCGCAAGGAAGTGGTGCAATCCACCATCCTGGTGGCTATTGTCGTGGCTTTGGTGGCCGCGTACGTCAGCATTATAGACTTCGGCCTTACCAAAGTGCTGGGTCTTATCGTTGGAGGACGTTAATGTCTGAAGAAAAATGCTGGTATGTTGTTCATACCCAAACCGGGCATGAAGATAAAGTAAGAGAAAAAATTCTCCTCAATGCGGATATCCAGAACTTTGGCGACCGTATCTTTAACGTTTTAGTTCCTACCGAAGAAGTGGTTGAAGTAAAACAAAATAAAAAAATTTTACGCAAACGCAAATTCTTCCCGGGCTATGTGCTGGTGCAAATGCTTCTCACCAGCGAGGCTTACTGGTTTATTAAAAACACCAACGGCGTCACGGGCTTTTTAGGTGACCCGAACCCCGTTCCGTTGCCGGAAGAAGAAATTGCCGGTATCGTGGAATTGACCGATAATTCTTCTGGCAAGCCCAAACACATGGTGGAATTTGAACGCGGCGAAAGCGTCCGTATTACGGAAGGTCCGTTCAAACATTTCATTGGTGAAGTGGAAGAAGTAAACGAACAGAAGAACAAACTGAAAGTAATGGTTACGGTCTTTGACCGCAAAACCCCTGTTGAAGTGGATTTCTTACAGGTGGAAAAGAACTAGATTTTACCGCAGTAAGCAGTAAAAATTACGGAGTACAAAAAAATGGCAAAAGAGAAAAAGATTAAAGGATATATCAAATTGCAGATTCCCGCCGGTGCCGCCAACCCGGCCCCGCCTGTGGGTCCGGCCTTGGGTCAGCATGGTGTAAACATCATGGAATTCTGCAAGCAGTTCAACGCCAAAACGGCTAAATTGGAAAAAGGGGTAAAAATTCCGGTCGTCATTACGGTTTACGAAGACCGCTCTTTCTCCTTTATTACCAAGATGCCGCCTATGGCCGTGCTGATTATTAAGGAATTAGGCTTAGCCAAAGGTTCCGGTCAGCCCCATAAAGAAAAAGTAGGCAAGATTACCCAAGCGCAGTGCGAAAAAATCGCCGCCGTTAAATTGCCTGACCTCAACACGAAAGACGTTAAACATGCCGCCGAAATGGTAAAAGGTACCTGCCGCAGCATGGGCGTAGACGTGGTGAAATAAATTTAGAAAATTTAAGGGAGGGCTGTTCCGGCCCGCAACAACCTTAAAGGAGATTTTAGATGGGAAAAAGAATGGAAGCAGCTAAAAAAGCATACGATAAAGCCAAGGTTTACACCTTAGCCGAAGGCGCCCAAATTGTAAAGGACAACGCCAAAGCTAAATTTGACGAAACCGTTGAATTGCATGTAAGCCTGGGTATTGATACCAGAAAGGCCGACCAATTGGTACGCGCGGCGGTAGTATTGCCCAACGGTACCGGTAAGACCAAACGCATTGCCGTTATTGCCAAGGGCGAACACGCCCAAGAAGCGCAAAAAGCGGGCGCGGACCGCGTAGGTGCGGAAGACATTGTGGAAGAAGTCCTCAAAGGCA
>UQFW01000036.1 GCA_900540405.1 Candidatus Avelusimicrobium faecicola
CGAAATGCGTATGCCGGTAAAACGGCCCGGGCCGCGGATAATGGCCACTTTGGCGGTGTGGGTTAAATCCGCCCCCGCCTTGGTTAAAAGCTGTTTTAATACAGGGAATAACAGCCGCTCCTGCTTGACCCCTTTGCGGCGGGACGCATACTTTTTGCCGCCCCGCTCCACCACGGCCACCAACGGGGAAGACGACGTATCCAACCCAATAATTACATCTTTGATACCCGGCATAATTCCTCCAGTAAATGTTCGCTGACGCGGCCAAACGCGGAGAGTTTAATTTCCCGCTCATCCCCGCCGCGCAGTATAAAATCCATTTCCAGCCTGTCGGCCGGCAGCATTTGGGCAATGGGGTCCGGCCATTCGGCCAAAATAATGGCGCGTTCGTCTTCCAGCATTTCTTCAAAACCCAAATTAAAAACTTCGCCCTCGCTCAAGCGGAACAAATCTATATGAAACAATTTAACGTGTTTGTTTTTGTATTCTTTCATCAGGCTGAAACTGGCGCTGACCGGGGAGCTTTTAAGCCCCAACGCCGCCGCCACGCCTTTTACAAACACCGTTTTGCCCGCGCCAATCGGCCCGCGCAAAAAAATAATTTCCCCCCCTTTTAATACTTGGGCAAACCGCCCGGCTAAGGCCGTGGTTTGCGCGCGGGAGCAGGTTAGTAGAGTTGCTGTTTTCATTAACGCACCGTTTTGATACACACCACGCGGCCGTTTATTTCCACGCGGTCTTGGTTGCCGGGGTCCGGCGTTTCTTTTCCGTCCACGGCAAACACATATTTATAATCTCCGCCCGTAAGCGCTACGGACGTTTCAAAATACCCTTTGCGGTATTTGGTTAAAGTGATGGGGTCTTTGCCCCAACGGTTAAAATCCGCCAACAGCTCCACTTTTTGCGCTTGGGGAGCCGTAATAAAAAACCGGCGGTATTTTACTTCCGTATTAAAATTATTTTTGGGCGGGCGGGTTTGCGCCAGCACGTCCTCTTTTTTAACGGGAGCCACCTGCGCGGCGCTTTCCAACGTGTTGCGGGTATAAGTATAAAAATCTTCCGCTTCCACAAAAAACCAGAATAGCGCCAGCGCCATTAAAATCAAAAAAACGGCAAATAAAACACCGGGTTTTTTGATTTCAATTTTCTTCATCTAAAAAGCTCCTTAAATAAAACTCCGCGCCCAAACTTTCCGCCAACGCCTTTACGGCCGGGGCATCGGCGCCGGTTTTATCCACACAACTGGCCACCACTTTATCAAACCCGGCCTGGCTGCAACGCAAAATAAACTCTTTCACGCCGGAAAAGCCGTCCTCATACCCGGGGGCCGGGCGCACAATTTTGCGCCAGGTGGCTTCGTCCTGCGCGTTTAGGCTTACATAAATTTTATCAATAACTCCTTTTAACAGCGGCACAATATTTTGATTATTTATCATATTGCCCAAACCGTTCGTGTTCAGGCGGATTTTGAACGGCGCAAACAACGCCTGCGCCTGCCACCCTTTTAAGGTTTTGGCAATCAGCAAAAGTTCATTCAGGCGCATGGTAGGCTCCCCATAGCCGCAAAAAACCACTTCCTGCACGGGGGCGGCTTTCATTTCCTGCTCCAGCACCTCCAGCACTTGGCGGGCGGTGGGCTCTTGCCCGTTCAAATTAAGGTTGTAGCCGTTAAATTGCATATTCCACTTGGTTTTAATGCAAAAAGCGCACAAATTGGGGCAACGGTTGGTAAGGTTGATGTATAAAGCATCTTTGAACCGATAGACGGTTTTGGGGGCTTCAAATTGTTTCACTGGGGGTACCTCTCTACCAATGGCGGAAGGGGAGGGATTCGAACCCTCGGTAAGGAAGACCCTACATCAGTTTTCAAGACTGACGCCTTAAACCACTCGGCCACCCTTCCCAAACCATTTATTATATTTTATTAATTTTTGGGCCCTTGCGCGCGTTTTACCGGATAAAAGTTAAATTTATACAATATATATATGCCTACAAATTTAATTCTATTGGGAACCGGCAACGCACTGGTGACCCGCTATTACAATACTTGCTTTGCTTTGCAAAACAACAACGAATACTTTTTGACGGACGCCGGCGGCGGAAACGGTATTCTGGCCCAGTTGGAAAAAGCCCATATTGCTATGGAAAACATCCGCGCCCTGTTCCTTACCCACGGGCATACGGACCATATTTTAGGCGTTATTTGGGTGATTCGCTTGGCGGCATCCCTGTTTGTGCGGGGCAAGCACCCCGGGCTGACGATTTACTGCCATGACGAATGTGCAGAAAAACTGCGCGCGTTCTGCCGCATGACACTCACCGCCAAACTGCAAGCCGTACTGGATAACGGCGTGCGTTTTGCCGTGCTTAAAAACGGGGATTCTTTCCAAGCGGCGGGCTTTAACTGCACCGCTTTTGATATTTATTCCACCAAAACCAAACAATTCGGCTACCGCGCCACCCTGCCGGACGGCCAAACGCTTGTTTGTTTGGGGGACGAACCTTATAACCCGCTCTGCCGGCAATACGCGCAAAATGCGGATTGGCTGATGAGCGAGGCGTTTTGCCTGTATGGGGAGTGCGAGCAGTTCAAACCTTATGAAAAGCACCACAGCACCGCGTTGGATGCGGCCCGCACGGCCCAGCAATTAAACGCCAAACACTTAATTTTGTACCACACGCAAGACAATCACCCGGCGCAACGCAAAGCCTTATACACCGCCGAGGCGCGGCAGGCGTTTTCCGGCCCGGTGTATGTGCCGGAAGACTTGGAAACTATCACGCTGTAAAGCAAAAACTCCCCTAGATTAGGCTTGGGGAGTGTGTAAATAAAGGAAGTTTATTTTTCCAAGGGAACAATTTTGTAAGAATCATTGTTCCGTTGTTGCCTCATCTGGGTGGTTTTAGCAAGCCGTTTATACCGGTTAGAATTTGGATATTTATCATGTATAGCTTCAGGAATGCGGTTTTCTATTAGAACTTGCAAGAGTTGGGCACCCGCAAGTTCATAGTTTGTTGTTTCTGTGGTTGGTTTCTCCCATTTTACCGTAGGATTTATTTGATGAACCAACTCAAAAGCCGCTTTTTGTGCCGCAATAAAACTACCGGAACCAATCATCCCAAGGTTATGCTTTTGTCCGGCCGTGTCTTCAATATCCGTCAAAACCGTAATAAAAAGCGTTTGCTTATTGGGGTTGGCAATACGGCGTGCCCAAAAATCTGCCAACGGAAGTATGTGATGCCCCTTGTCCGGCCGCGCAGACGCAATATTTACAGGCATATTGCCCGCTAACATATTTTCAACAGCACCGCCCGAATGTGCCTTGAATTTGGATAGCACTACCACTACCTCTTTATTCATAAGATTTTGTTTGTACTGCTTAAGGCTCTTTAATGCCAAACGGCAAACGGCGGACGGGTACCACGGTTGAGATTGGCATTGTTTATCCGGCATATTCTCCCGCCAATCTTCGTCATAACACAAGCACGGCCAAAAACGAAAATTATGCCAATGTGCAACCGGAGAATTTTTATCCGTATTTGCACGGTAGTGCAAATTAGAGTCCACCCCCAACACTTGAGCCAAACTTCGGGGGATATCCGGCAAAAGGGCATTAGAAGACTCTTTATCATACACGAGGATACTTTCATCCCCATTGATTAAAAAAGAATCGGCAGCATATTCATGGATATAAGGCTTGCCCGCCAACGCGGGAGCCAGCTTGCGATACAGCTTTTTAAGCCCTTTTGGTGAAATATCTTTAGTAAGATAAACGGAAGTCTTCGGTAAAATTAAATTCTCTTGCGTATTTCCTGCCCAAAGAGGCGGCATCATTAAAAGCATACCAACCAATACCGGCAATACGGTTTTAGTCATAGAAACCCTTGTCATATCTACGGCTTTTCTTACACATTCTTTAGCCACAATACTGGTGGAAAAATAGCTCTCTGCTCCTGTGTTCAATTTATCATTGTATTTCATAGCACCCTTCCTGATTCGAATTTTAATTTCTTAACAGTCCGGCGTAAAAACTTCTTTTACTCCCATAAAATTGGTCAGGCTTTCCCAATTATTTACTGCCGAATTTATCCAAAATAACGTGCAAGGCGGTTTTATTGGCCAGTTCCGTTTGCGGGCCGACGACGGCATCTTCCAAACGGCAGTTGGTCAGCTTGGCCCCGTACGCCACGGACACATAGGGCCCCAACGTGCAACCGCTTACCTGCGCGGAAGGGTCAATCCAACACGGCGGGATAATCCGGTTATTCAGCTCCGCCTGTTCCGGCACGGCGGCATGGCGCGTGAGGAGCATTTGGTTGGTTTTCAGCAAAATTTCCACCGTGCCGCAATCTAACCAATCGTTCATCGGCACCGGGGCAATAGAAACGCCTTTTTGGAGCAGTACGGAAAGGGCATCCGTCAGTTGGATTTCGTTTTTTACCGTTTTGCCGGAAGCAATAACTTCCGCCAACGCCTCAAAAAGCTGTTTGGAATCCAAAAAAGAATACGCCCCAATCAGCGCCCAATGGGACGGCGGATTATCCGGCTTTTCCACAAACCCGGTAATGCGGCCTTTTTCTATTTTAGCCACCCCAAAACGGCGCGGGTCGTCCACCTTTTTAAGCCCCACCGCGTTTTGCCCGCCAAACACCATGGGGCGCAAATCTCCATCCACAATCGTATCGCCCAGCAGGATAAAGCACGGGCCGGACACCACATCTTTAGCCAAATACACCGCGTGGCCCAAACCGCGCGGCTCCGGCTGTTCCACAAACACGGCATCCAACTGCGGGTAGCGCTGGCGGACAAACTCCACAATGGCTTCTTTGCAGTGCCCTACAATCAAAACTACGCGCCGGATTCCCAGCTCTTTCACTTGGTCCAAAATATGGCCCAAAATGGGTTTCCCCGCCACGCAAAGCATGGTTTTGGGGATATTGCGGGTAAAAGGCATTAAGCGCACTCCTTTACCTGCGGCGGGAATAATGGCGGTAAATGATTGCATTTATCTCTCCTTACCGGGCAGAACGGCCGGTTTGTTTTAATAAATTTTGGTAGTTTTCCAACTGGGGTTTATAGCGGGCCCACGCGTCCTGCGGGGTGACGTCGGAACGGTACGTCCAGTTGGTGTCGTCCACAATCCCGGGCACGTTTACGCGCTCCAAAGTGCCGGTAATATCCTGCCAGGAAAACAGCGTCAAGGCGGAGCCGGACCCCAACACCCGCGCCAAAATGGCTTTTTGGGTGTCTAACGTAAACGGCACGTTGCCGTCCGTTTTTTGGGCGGAAATCATTTCCCACATATTGGCGCGTTCCTGCGGGGGCAGAGCTTCCCACCAACCGCGCAGGGTTTGCGTGTCGTGCGTGGACGTGGTGGCTAAAGAAACCGCCGGATAACTGCGCGGTTCGCGGTAATAGCCGTTGTCTTCGCGCTCCCAACACAATACTTTATAACCGGGGATACGCAAGTCTACCAACATCCGCCGTACATAATTGGGAATAACGCCCAAATCTTCCCCCACCGGCAGACGGCCGCCGCACACGTCCAACACCATGCGTAAAAAGTGATACCCGCGGTCTATTTGGTTCTGCTCGCCCTGCACATCAAAAGCGCCTTGCTCGTCCCCGGGGGCAAAAACGTAAGTGCGGTAAAAACCCACCAAATGGTCCAGGCGGAACATATCATACAGTTCCACCGCGCGGCGGATTTTGCGTTTCCACAGGTCTAACCCGTGCGCGTGCTGATACGGCCAGTCATACGCCGGCAGGCCCCAGCGTTGCCCGCCTTTGGAAAATTGGTCTGCCGGAGCGCCGATTTCGTATTCCACCCGGTAATTTTGGCGTTCGGCCCACACTTCGGCGCTGTCTAAATTGGTGCCGAAAGGAATATCCCCAAACAGGTAAACGCCCTTTTCCTGTGCGAACGCTTTGGCGCGGCGGAGCTGTTGGTCCAGCACCCATTGAACATACGCAAAAAAGCGCACATATTCGCGGTATTGGCTTTCAAAAGCGTTTACGGCCGACGGAACGGCATTTTTCAGCTCCTCGGGCCAGGCCGTCCAACTCTGCCATTTATAAAATTCTTTCAGCGCGCGGAACAAACTGTACGGGCGGAGCCAACTGTTATTGGCGGCGCAGTACGCACTAAACGCGCGCGCACGCGGAGTATCGGCCGCTTGTTCCTGCTCCAAAAAATGTTGGTATCCCAGCCACAACGCTTTTAATTTGGCTTGTTTTACCGGGCGGATAGGCGCTTTGGAAGAATTTTTCCATTGGGCCAAATCCGCCTGTAAAGTTTTAAGATATTCCTGCGCGGCGGGGCTGGCGGAAATATCTTCCACGCGCTCTATGCAAACGTACACCGGGTCCAGCGCAAAGGCCGTCATGGCGGAATAAGGGCAGGTTTCGTTCGGGGCGGTTTCCTGCAAGGGGAGAATTTGCACAAACTTGGCCCCCAAAGAGCCTAAAAAGTCCGTCCATTCTTCCAGGCTGGCAAAATCGCCCACGCCCCAATCCGTATTCGTTTTCATGGCCGAAAGCGGCAACAACACCCCGTTAGAGCGGGCAGAAAGCAGTTCGTCTTGTATCGTTTGCATGGCAGGCCCCGGAGTTATTTTTTGGCAATCGCTTCAATTTCCACCGCGCTGCCTTTGGGCAAAGCCACTACCTGAAACGTGCTGCGGGCGGGCGGGTTTTCCTTAAAAAAAGAAGCGTAAACTTCGTTCATTTCGGCAAATTGGGTTAAATCCGTTAAAAAAACGGTGGTTTTTACTACTTGGCTTAAATTGGAGCCGGCTTCTTTAAGGATATTTTCCAAATTTTTCAAAATCAGTTCCGTTTGCACACGCACGGAGCCGTTGTAAATTTCGCCCGTGACGGGGTCAATAGGCAACACACCGGAAGTAAAAATAAAGCCGGAGTCTTCTATCGCTTGCGAATACGGCCCGATGGCTTTGGGGGAATTAGAAGAATTAATTACTTTTTTCATAAAAATAAAACCTCTCTTATAAATAAATGCGGGCAAAAAACCGCTATTAAGTATATGGTATAAAACCCCCGGCGCGCCGTCAACCCTGGGGCGCAAAAGCGGTTTTTACCCATACAAAAAAAATATTGCACACAAAAAATAAAACTGCTATAATTATTTATGTGATGGTTATGCCGGAAGTAAATAAAAAAATATTTCTTGCGCATAATAAAAATTTTTAGTACAATATTTATGTTGGGTTTAACCCGATGCAGATTAGACCCAAGAAGTTATTTGACTGTTTTTTTGCGCTCGTAGCTCAGTGGTAGAGCATCCGCCTTTTAAGCGGGGGGCCGTGAGTTCAAGTCTCACCGGGCGCACCATTTTTTTAACCTTCATCAGAAGGTTTGTAGTAAATGCCCTCTTCGTCTATCGGTTAGGACGTCGGATTTTCAATCCGAAAAGGGGAGTTCGATTCTCCCAGAGGGCGTTTTTTATTTCTTAGCCGTAGTCTTTTTACTATCCAGGGGGGGCCAAAGCCGCCCCTTTTTTGTTTTCTGTGGCAGAGGGTGCTTTAATAAGGCGCAGGGCGCTTTCACATGCGTAGGGTGCTTTCACAATGCGCTTTGTGCAAATACTAAAGCGGGGCCTTTCCATGGTGGCAGTGGGCGCGTGCCCAGCAGGTTTTTAGTCTGGGGCCAAAGCCGCCCCTTTTTTGTTTTCTGTGGCAGGAGTTGGCACCTAGCAGGTTTTTAGTCCGGGGCCGAATTTCCCCTTTTTTGTTCCCCCCGCGGGCATTTTATATAATAAGCGTATGAGATACATTCTATTTTTACTTTTCAGTTGTTTTTGCTTGAGCGCGTGTAGCTCCGTTATGCCGTACAAAGACCAAAATTTGGATTATTTGTACAGTATTCAAAAAGATTTTGCCGCCTATAAAGGCGCCGTGGTGGCCTTTAATGGGGAAGTGGCCGGCGTGCGGGAAACCGCCCAAAATATGCGCATTATTTTACGCATAGACACCCCCCTTTATTATTATGCCACCGGGAAAGGCAATAATTTATCGTACGAAATGATTTATGTGCGCTTTACAAAAGACACCGCCACCCCCACCGCCATTATACAAGGCCACAAATTAAAAGTATTGGGCCGCGTGGACGGATACGAAAAACGCCAAGACACTTACACCGGCAAAACGCTGGGGGTGGTGCGTTTAGACGCGATTGCCTTGGCGGACCGCACCACCGGGAAAGATTTTATCCGGCAGGATACGCCCTCTAACGCGCTGTACCAATCTTGGAAAGCGGGGAAACTATTTTTTGAAGAATCGGCCGAGTCCGTTTTGCGCGCGTTTCCGCCTGCTCCCACGCCGGAGCCAAAACCCAAAGCCGTAAAACCTGTTAAAAAAACGCCTAAAAAGGAAACGCCCAAACCGGCCGTTATTCCCCCCGCCGCCGGGATTGTGTTTGACGAAGAAGAACCGCCCTTTATTTTGCCGCCGGACCCCCAAGCACCGGAAGAGCCCCAAGCGCCCAACGCGGCAGAACCAACCGCGCCCGAGCCCGAAAGCCAACCGGGCAACGCGGCTTTAATGGACAATCCCGCCGAGGGAAAAGAAACCGAAGAAAAAACAACTCCAAGCACATCTGCTAATGAACAGGCAGGAAAAGCCGCGCTAAACAAAACTACCGGGGAACAAACCGCGGACAACGCTACGCCGGGAAAAACCGCTATTGAACAAACGGCAGAACAAGCCGTGCCGAGCAAAGCTAATGAGGAACAAACCGGGGAAAATGCCGCGTCCAAAGCCGACAAAGAGAAAGCGGGACAAACCGACCTAAACAAAACTGACGAGAAACAAACGGAAAAACCGACCGCGCCGGGCAAAGCCACCGGGGAACAGGCGGCAGAACAAGCCAACCTAAACAAAGCTGACGAGAAACAAACGGAAGAAAAAGCCGTAAACGCCGCCGCGCAAAAATCTGCCACGCCCCAAGCCGCCGAGGAAACCCCTTTGCAAGCGCCCGCCGCGCCACAAACAGGGGCGCAATCCACGCAAGAAACAGAGCCGCCCGCCGCGCCCGAAAAGGCCACCCCGGCACCAGAAAATACGCGCCCCCAATAAACGCAAACCAAACAAGCGGGCGCGCCTAAAAGTGGCGCGCCGCACACAAAACAAAATCCACCTTATAAAATTTTATGCCCAATCCGGCGCGGCCCCCGGTTAAAACACAAAAATTTCACGCTATACCAATTTACCCCAAATTCTGCGCGGGGTGCGTACAAATCAAATTCCACCCTACAAATTTTTACATCAACCCCTGTGCGGGGGGCTCATTAGAGCATAAAAAACCCCGCCCGAAGGCGGGGTGTAAAACTTACTCGGTTTCCTATCAATTAGTTGTTGACAGGAGCGGCGCAAGCGGAGGTAGAACCGTTGTTGCAGCAAGAAGCCGTCGGGTTATCAATACCGCAGAAGTCCGCGCACAATTCCTGACCAGCGGCGTTGGTGCCGTTGCAGGTGACGTTGTCGCCTTGATAGTAGCGTACCAAGTTATACTGGTATTGCAAATTGCCGCCAGAGTTTGCATTGGCAACGCGGGTAGCCGTAGCTCTCCCACCGTTGTTCCCACCAAAATCAGTGCCGGCCAAAACGACAGCGAAACCGTTGCCGTTAGCACCGGTGGTCGGGTTGCCTTTCGTATAATAGGTGGAACCGCTGGAATCTTTCGGAGAGACGTCCAAGCCTTTGTAGTTCGTCGTGAAGCTGTTGCGTTGCAAGAATTTGCGGCGCTGAGCTTGGGCAATGCTGCCGAGCAAGGTGTCGGCTTCCGTCATGCGGGAGCGTTCCACCGCTTTGAAGTACTGCGGCATGGCCATAGCGGCCAAAATACCAATGATTAAAACCACTACGAGCAGTTCAATCAAGGTAAAACCTTTCTTATTGTTCATAAAACCTCCTACAGTTTTATATATAATTTTGCAGCCATAGCGGCTACTTTATTAGTTTAGCAGTCAAAAAAAGCCTTGTCAAGCCCCTTGTGGACCTATTTTTTTGTGCTTCGTCTAACTACCCTAGTAAACACTATATACTGCAAAAACGGTTTACAACGCCGGAACGTCCCCGGCGGTTTCTTCCTGTGCGGCGGTGTCATCCGCGCCGCTAAGGGCGCTTTCCTGCGGCGTATTTTCCCTTTGCGCGGCGGTGTCATCCGCGCCGCTAGGGGCGCTTTCCTGCGGCGTATTTTCCCCCGGTGCAGGCTCCTGCGGCACAAAAGATTCCGCCTGCAAATACTGCTCCAGCCGTTTGCAAAAACGCTCGCCCTGCGGGGTTTGTGCCTCGCACCGGGTGGGCCCATAAGGCAACATCCGGCGCAAAACATATTCAAACCGCCCGCCCACGCGCCGCGCCGCCACAAAAGCGGTTTCCTGCGGCCCGGGTGCCGGCTCCAAGCGCACAATATAGCCTTCCGGCTCCGGCTTGCCGTGCGGCCCCATAAACGTAAAATACATTTCCGCCGGGGTGCCCTCCACCGGGCGGTATAAAACGCCCAGCGCGCGCGGCACGCTTAACAGCGGGGCCAACGCCCCCCACTCCGCCGTAAAGCGTCCGTTCATCCGGGCAAAGGCTTCCTGCGCCAGCTGTACATCCGCCAGTAAGGCATCCATATCCGCGGCGCGTTTTTTTTCGCTCTCCCAAAAATACCGCGGGAAAGCAAACGCCGCAAACGCCGCCAGTATAAGCACCAAAAGCAACATTTCTTTTACGGCAAAACCTTTTTTCATGCCCGGCCCCCAAAATGCAGGCCCGCCGAAACGCGCGGCAGGCCCGTAAAATTATTTCAGATCCAGCTTAATTTTCTGCGGAATAGGAACCATCGGGTTGGGCGGAAGGTCCGTCATTACGTCCACACCCGCATAATCCATACAAAAGTTTACGTCTTCTTCGTTCTCGCTCACCGGGATACAAAACAACTGCCCCTGCCCAAACGGACGCACCAATTTATAGGTGTATTTATCGGACCCTACCCGCTGGGCCACCGCAAAGCCGTGGTGGTAGTAATCAAACTCAAAATCTACCGCAAAGCCGTCGCCGGTGTTATCCGGCCCGGTGCCTTTGGTGTAGTAAACTTCGCTGGTGTCCTCGTTCTTAAACAAACCGTCTTTATTTTCTACCCCTATATCCAAATAACTCCATTTGTTGGTGTAGGCGTTGCGCTTGAGGAAATAGCGCTCCTGTGCCGCCACGCCCTGGGCCATCATATTGGCCGCGTCCGACATTTTGGCCCGCTCCCGCACTTTGCTGTACGTTTGCACGGCAAAGGTGGATAATACCGCCACAATAATTACTACAAAAATAAACTCCATGAGGGTAAACCCTTTTTTATTTTTCATAACTCACCTGACTTGATTAAATATTTCCTAAAAGCAACAAAAACAAGCCTAAAAACACACAGCAAAGCAGTAATTTCATCAGCCCTAAATGTTTCTTTAAGAAATTATTAAATCCTTTGGATTCATAGCCTAATATTGATAATACAAAAATTAAGACCAAAGGGAAAATAAACATTAAATTATACAACAGCAAAAACAACCACGCTTTTACGCGGAAAGCAGGGTCCTGCATGATTAAAACCACCGTGGGCAAATACACTTGCCCCGTGCATACGGCTTCCACCAAAGACACCGCAAACCCCACCGCCAGGGCCGCCAACGTCAGGCGGATGGAGCTATCGTGCTTTTCCCGCAGGAAAAAACCCATAATTTTATGGATACGCACTTTTAAGTTGGTGGGCAGCTGCAAGAGCATTTTTTCCGCTTTGCCTGTTTTTTTGTAGACCCAAAAGTCGTACAAGGCCAGTACAAAAAACAGCAAACATACCGCCGCCGTTAAAATATAAAACCCCTTTATTACATAGGCAAAGCCGCTCATGGCGTATAAAAATTTGAACAGCCCGAGCCCGATTAATACATACGCCGCAAATACCGCCGCACAATATGCCGTGCCTACTACAATAATCTCTTTGCGGGTATATTTGTAAACGGTTAAGAAAGACACAAAAAACACAATTACCGCAAACGCGCACGGGTTAATACCGTCCACCAATCCGCTGCCGATAATCGCCCACAACGTGATTTTACTGAACGCTTTTTGCGGGTCTTGCGCGTCCGTTTGAACCAGCGTAGTTTTTTCGTTTAACAGCATGGCTTTTTCAATAGCCGCGTCCGCATACGTTTTAATTTCCGTGGGGTAGCCCATTAAAAAAGTGCTTCCGATAGCCGCCGCCGGGTAGCCCATTTCCTGCACGCCGTACGCTTTGGCGGTTTCGGCAAAAATAAGGTTGTTGCCGCCTTGGCTGATGTCTAACTCTATAAAATTTACACTGTCTTTATATTGCTCTTTGAGCCCCGGCCAGTATTCCGCCTTTAACTTATTACAATGCACGCACGAGGGGCTGACAAACAACACAAAGTTGGGTTTATCTTCCGCCAGCTTTACCTCCGCTTGCGCGGCGGCCGCACCGCCTAACAAAAGAACTGCACCTAACAAAACACGCAAAATCTTTTTCATTTCACTAATTCCCTAATTTCATAAATTCGGCAATGCCGCCCAGCACCATATCTACGGACATTAAAATAAGAATCATACCCGTTAAACGCTCAATGGCCACCAGGCCGCGTTTGCCCAACAGGGTGCTGATAGGAAAGGACAACATCAAAATAACCGAGTTAATAAGCGAGGCCACCAACACCACGCCTAACGTCACCAGTTTATTGGGCGCCTGGGCGGAAAGAATCATCACCATAGAAAGCGCCGCCGGGCCCGCCACCAGCGGGATAGCCAACGGCACCACAAAGGGTTCGTCTTCTTTGGGGTCGGTTTTTACTTCGTCTTCCCCACCGAACACCAATTTAACGGAAATGATAAACAGGATAATCCCGCCCGCTACACTTAAAGAAAACGGCCGCACGCCAAACGCGCGCAAGAACCATTTACCCATAAACAAAAAGCCCACCATAATTACAAGGGCGATGCCCAGTTCGCGCAACAGAACGGTTTTGCGCCGTTCCGGCGCTACCTTTTTAAGCGCGGCAATAAACAAAGGGATATTGCCGAATCCATCCATTACCAAAGATAAGGTAATTACGGAAGAAATGAAAAAGTCCATAATAAAAATTCTCCTTGGGCCGCTAAAAGGCCCGGGCGGCGTGGATGCCGTCTATTAGATTATAGCAAAATACGCTCCCAACGGCAGGGGCTCTAACTTAATTTTAACCGTTTGTAGGCGGGGCCCCAATTTAGTACCATTTATATTATGTTAAATACCAGTAATAACAGTGTGATACAAATTGTAAAATGGTTTATGCTCGCCACCCTGATAGGGGTTGTGGTGGGCGTGTTGGATGCGGTATTCTTAAAAACATTGGATGCCGCCATCGGGGCGCGCAACAAGGTGCCGTTCTTTTATTTGGGTATGCCGTTTTTTTTATACGTCTGTATGTTGCTTTCCCGTAAGACCTTCCCCAAAGACCGCGACTATACCACCGATGCGGTTGTAAATAAAATTAATAACTATGGGCCTATTTCGTTCCTGTCTATTACCAAAGGGTTCTTTTTATCCATTTTAACCATGGTGACGGGCGGCTCCGCCGGTAAAGAGGCCCCCTGCGCGGATGTGGGCGCCGGGGTAAGCTCCATTTTGGCCCGCCTAATGCGTATGGACGCCCACCACCAACGCCAAATGATGATTTGCGGCGTAAGCGCCGGGTTTGCCGGGGTGTTCGGCGTGCCGATATCGGGCGCGCTGTTTGGGTTAGAAGTACTTTGGGTGGGGCATATTTTTTATGAGGTCATGTTCCCGGCATTGGTGGCCGGGATTACCGCCTTCCAAGTGACCCAATTTTTAGGGGTAAACTATATTTATCATCCGCTCCAGTTTTCGCCGGTGTTTTCGGAGCAGTTCTTCCTAAAAGTAATTATCGCGGGGATGTTTTTTGGGTTGGTTTCCATTTTGTTTATTGAAATTATGAAATTCACCCGGGTTTTATTCCGCTATTTAACACGGCGCTTGGGCACTTTTTGCACTTGTGCGTTGGGCGGCGTACTGCTAATTACCATTGGGTATGTGTGTTCCCCCTTGTATTTGGGGTTAGGCATGGCGGGCATTGATAACGTGCTGGCCGGGGCCGCCCCGCAAAGCCCGTTTGGGTTTTTGTATAAAATTGTGACGACCTCCATTACGTTTGCCGCCGGAGGGGTGGGCGGTGTGGTGACGCCGATTTTCTTTATCGGGGCGCAAGCGGGCGGTATGCTGGCTAACTTTTTGGGGGTGGATACGGCCACGTTGGCGGCCCTCGGATTGGTGGCGGTGCTGGCGGGCACGGCCAATACGCCGCTTTCAGCCAGCATTATGGCGATTGAGCTTTTCGGCGCGGAAATTGCCCCCTATGCCACCATTGCCTGCGTGATTAGCTTTTTGGTGACCGGGCAGCAGAGCATTTACCCCAGCCAGCAAATTTCTTGGGATAGCGGAAAATCTACGGACGAGCCCGCGCCAACCACGCATTTTAGGCGCCGGAAAAGTGACCACAAAGAGCGTATACCCCAACGCAAAACCTTGCTGAAAAAGGCGCTCAAAGAAATGGTAAAACACTTAATTCCTACCACCAAAGATTTAGACGATAAAAAATAAAAGTACCCCAAGGCTTTCCAACCTTGGGGTTTTTGATGTTTGGTAAATAAAATTTTGGGCCGGCGGAAATGGGGACGAAAGAAAAGTGCCGCACCCGCGCTTGCCAGTTTACTAATTAGCAAACCCCAACGACTTACAAAGCCCACTAATGTGGCTTTCGCAAGTGGTTTTGCCGGGGCTGTCCGAACGGTCTAGCCAAATAGCATACATGGATGTCCAAGTGGGGGACCAGGCACTAGGGCTCTGATTTTTACCATGATTGGGGACCCCATGTGTATCATAAAAAACCAAATTGGCGGTTGGCCCCGCAAACATATCCACCGCAAACTTATCACACCACAACATATAGCGGCCTGTCCCCTCTGTACAGCCGGGGTATTCCACATCCAACTGGTTCCAAAACTCCGGATAATCCCCATTAGCCATATAATAGGTTTCCATGGCATCTTTTAATGTTTTGCCCGCCGTAATTAACTGCGTATAGCGGCTTTTGGCGACGGCTTTTTCGTATTGCGGCAAAGCCACGCCTGCCAAAATGCCGATGATAAGTACGACGACCAATAACTCAATCAGCGTAAAGCCGCCTAAACGGCCGAATTTTGCGTTTTTCATAAAAAACCTCATTTTTTGATAAATTTTATTTATACATAAAATTTATCAAAAAAAAAACAAAACAACCCTTTTCAAAAACGGCAGGCAAAGCCCCCATATTTTAAGGATATTTTTTAACTTTCATCTTTCCCGCGGACATTTAATTTTAAGTAGTTTTTACTTATTTTATGTTTTTGGGGATGAGCCGATTAGTTAATTGGTGGATGTTTTTGCGCTTTTTCCGCTAGTTTTTGCCGTTGTTGTTTTCGCACCCCTTTGAAGCCGTCTATAAAATTTATTTTTAACGGAGTTATAAAGGCATTTTACTTGTCCGACCGTAGGGAGTTGTAAAATGCCCGGATAAAAATAAATTTTATGGCTTCCCGGGGTGCTAGC
>UQFW01000037.1 GCA_900540405.1 Candidatus Avelusimicrobium faecicola
CAAGTGAGCAACAAAGAAGTAGGGCTTTTTAGTAAGAAAACTGGCGGAGAGGGAGGGATTCGCCCTGCATAAATTTCCTGACGGAAATTTTGCCCGGGCCCGCCCTCGCGGTGTTCGCCTTTCAGCCTACGGCCTCAAACTCACACAACGCTGCGGGCTTCAAATCCCTACGCAACACCAAGCAGTTGGTGTTGCTCCACTCTCCCGGAAATCAAAAACCCCGCTTACGCGGGGTTTTAGATTTCCACGGAGAGGGAGGGATTCGAACCCTCGATACGGGAATTAACCCGTATAACGGTTTAGCAAACCGCCGCTTTCGGCCTCTCAGCCACCTCTCCAAAATTTGCGCTAACAGTAAAATACCGTCAACAGTTATATTATAACAAAATTTTTAAGGTTTGTGTTATAACATTACGCCTCATGTTAAAAGCTCTTTTTTAAGCCTTCCGGCAAGGCGGAAAATGTCTGCCCCGTCAGCGCCGTCCATTTTTTGCCACTGCAAATCCAATGCCCGGGGATGACGGCTTCCGTCACTTTATCATAGTTGAGGGCCGGTTCCGCGCCGCTTATGCGGGCCGCGGTTTCATATATAAACGCGGCAACGCGCATCAGCCATTGGGGGGCGCTGGGCATAAACGGTTTTTTTACCCCCATAGCCGCCGCCATTTGGGTAATAAAAGAATCCCAAGAATAAATATGCTCGTCACACACAAAATAGGTTTCGCCGCCGGTGTCCGGCCGTTCGTACGCCGTCACTAACGCGCGCACTAAATCGTCCACATGCACAAAGCTGAAAAACCCGTTGCCGGACGTGTTCACCATCAGCCCGCGCTTTACCCACGCGGCTATTTTGGATACGCCGGAATCGTTTTTGCCGTACACAATCGGCGGGCGAATAATCGTCCATTTAATACCGGGTTTTAAGGTTTTGACGGCCTTTTCCCCCCCTAATTTGGTAATGCCGTAATCGGACACCGGCTTCGGCTCGTCGGTTTCCGTCCGGGGATGGTTTTTATCTGCCGCGTAGCCGCTGGCCGCCAAACTGGAAACGTGAACAAACGTTTTTAGGCCCGGCGTTTGGTTGGCCGCCGCCACCACATTTTGCGCGGCCACCACATTGGCGCGCTCAAAATCCGCCCGGGAAAAGCCGAAAATGGCCGCCGCCAAATTAAATACGCCCTCACAGCCTTCCATGGCTTTTTGCAAGCTGGGCACATTATTATAATCCACCCGCACCACACGCACGGCCGGGTTGGCCGGTTGCTCTTTAGGCTCCCGGCGCGAGGTAATGCGCACTTGGAAACCCGCCTGCAAAAGCGCATCCGTCAATTTGCGGCCGATAAAGCCGTTGCCGCCGGTAATTAAAACGGTCGGTTTCATTAATCCACCTTAATATCCAGGGTATCTTCCATCTTTTTTACGGCTTTTTTGGTGTGTTTCTGGATTTTTGCTTTGGTTTCGTTTACGCCTTCTTTATTTTCTTCCATTTCCTGATTGACGAAATTTTCGGCGCGGTCTGCCCGGCGGCGTACAAAGTCAAAATTAAATGTAAAACGGTTTAAGCCGCGTTTAATGTCCTCTTTGGTGGGGACTTCGCCATATTTTATTTTGTTAATAGGGGTCACGTTGTCTTTCTGCGGGAAATACCACAACAACGAACACATAATCATAACCACCAAAACAAAGGTAATCAACTTATTGAGCGACGGGAAGTTATACAACCCCAACATATTGCTGATGATAGACAATACCAAAATAACCCCGGTCCACATAGCCAACGTCACGCCCACAAAATACAGGCCCGCCGCATCATAATTGGGGTACAAAACCATTACCACAAAATAGCACATCAATAAAAACATAAAACGCTGCCAACCATTCATAATTATTTCTCCTGTTTGAATTCTACCGCCACAGTCAGTTCGTCCTTTTCGTAATACATAGGCAAGGGCGAAAAAGGCCCGGCGTTAATAACGGCAGAGGAAGCCGCAAAATCATAAGTATCATCCCCGGACGAACGCTGTACGGTCACATTTTTTACCTTGCCGTCCCGGGCAATAGAAAAAGCTACAAGCGCGGATAACACATTCCCCGCCGGACGGCGTTTTTCCCACTCAATCCATAAAGAGTTTCTAACCTGCGTGATGTACCACGGATAAGGGAAATTGGCAAAATCGGTTTGAATATTCCCGCCTTGAAATTCGCCCTCTTTGCTGGCTTGCAAAGAGTCATCTTTTCCGCCCTCGCCTTCCTCTAAAATGCTGGGGGCGGCCAACGGCGCGGGGGCGGGTTGCTTTTTGACCGCCTGTTTTTTGGCGGAAATTTCACTCTTGGACGCATACGCCTTTTTAACAGGCTTGGCGGCCGGCTGTTGGCTGGCGGTATCCGTCACGGCCGGGGCTTTTACCTCGGGCGCTTTGGGCTTTTGGGCGGGCGCGGGCGCTTTGGCTTCCTGCCCGGTGGTAGCCACCACCTTGCCACTGCCGATAAAATCTATCGTATAGGTGGCAGAGGGCTTTTTCCCGGCCGGAAGCATTACCAGGAAAATAAGCAAAAACAGTAAGGCGTGTACTCCGCCCGAATACGCAAGATAACGGTTCATTAGTTTTTAGATAAAACCCCAATACCCAGTTTGGCCGCGCCTAATTTTTTGGCGGTGTCAAACACGTCCACCACGGTTTGTATGGGCACTTCTTTATCCGCCTGGACTAAAATGGTTTTTTTATTGGCCTTGCCCATACGCAACACCAACTCACGCTCCAACGCGGCGGGCGATATTTTTTTATCGGCCAGTAAAATCGCCCCGCTTTTAAGCACTTCTATACGGATGACGTCGTCCTCGGCCGTGGTATTAATGGCCTTAGCTTTGGGCAAATCCACGCTTAACTGCATTTGCACCAAAAGCGGGCTCATAACCATAAAAATAATCAGCAAAATCAGCGTAATATCAATAAACGGCACCATATTGATTTCCGCCATGACGGTTCTTTGTTTATGCGCCATTATTCTTGCACCCGGTTATAGATAATTTCGTCGGCAATGTTTTCCAATTCTTTAGAGAAAAAATTGGTTTTGCTCAAAAAATAGTTGTAGGCAATAACAGCCGGAATAGCCACAAACAACCCGGCCGCCGTGTTAATAAGCGCTTCGGCAATACCGGCCGCCACCACGGAGGCACCTGCCGCCGCGGCCGCGCTGGAGGCTAAATCCTTAAAAGCGTGCATAACGCCGATAACCGTGCCGAACAACCCGATAAACGGCGTAATACTGCCCAGCGTACCCAATACCGTCAAGCGGCTTTGCAGGCGGGTAATTTCCCAATCAATGACCGAGTTGGCAATTTCTTTTTGTTCTTCTTTCGTGCGGCCCCCCTCTTGCAGTAAACGCAAAATAAGGTTAGAGGCCGGGGTGTCTTTGGTAATTTCCTTGCGGCAGGCGTCTTCCACCTTGGGGAAGTTGGACGAGCGCAACGGGTGGCGGCAATAGGCAATCAGCTTGCGCGATACTCCCACCGCTTTACGCAGGCGCACCCAGCGTTCAAAAATAACGGAAAGGGAATACACCGATAACAACAATAACAAAATAAGCACCGGCCCGCCGGCGGAAAACAACTCACGCAAATTAGTCATACTGGACATTTCCATTTCTATAAGCTCCTTTTTCTTTTAGCCGCGCACGGCAAATATTATAAAAATCTGTATCAAAATGTTGGCCATAAGCCCGGCGGCCACATCATCAAACACCACCCCAAAGGCATTTTCCATACGGTCAAACGTTTTTACCAACCACGGTTTTAAGGTGTCAAAAGTTCTAAACAATACAAACGCCGCCAACAAATACGGCCACTGCCGGGGCAAGAACATCATGGCGGTAAAATAACCGGCCACTTCGTCTATCACAATTTTGGGGTTATCGTGCCCGGTGTATCCCTTAAATTGTACTTTTTTACAAATATACACCGCAAATGCCCAAAACGCCAGTAAAAAAATCAAATACAGCATACCGTCTTGGGGCAAAATATACATAAACGGCACCGCCAACAGCGTGCCCAAAAAACCTGCCCCCGTATTTTTTTTGAACTTAAACACCAACGGCGGCAGATAGCTGATAAAAAACCCCGTAGCCAAACAACGTATTATTTTTTGCACGCGCTTATTCCCCACGATTTTTCCAACAATTCCCAATTATTTTTTAAGTAGGAAACCGCACTTATCCAGGTAATCACGGCGGCAATAGCCGTCATGGCGTACGGGAGCTGCTGCAACGTATAAAAAGTAATGGTAAAAAACCGCCGCGCACAGCCGGACGTCAGCCCGATTAAGTGGTATACATCCAACACAAAGAAAATCAGCCCCACGGTAGTCATTTGGATAACCGTTTTGAATTTTCCCCACCGTTCCGCCGCCATTACTTTGCCTTCCAACGCGGCAATTACGCGCAGGGTGGAAATCATCAGTTCGCGCAGTAAAATAAAAAATACGGCCCAAACCGGCACGTCCAATTCTTTAATGCCCACAAACGCAAACAACGCGGCCGATACCAAAATTTTATCCACAAACGGGTCCACAATGGCCCCAAACGGCGTAATGGTATTGGTTTGGCGGGCAATTTTTCCGTCTACCCAATCGGTAGAAGCGGCCACAATAAAAATAAGAGTGGCTACCAAACGCGCCCAGGCAAACGGCATTAAAATAAACAAAAACATTACAATAGAAAGCGCCGCGCGGCTTAATGTAATTTTATTGGCTAACGTCATCATTTTTTAATAACCTCTTTGAATAAATTTTTGGCAAGCGGTTTATTTTTAACCGTTTGTTTCAAATCGGCCTGCGTTTTCATCAAGTCAGATTCTATAATAATAGACTGCGGAAAATAATCTTTTCCGTCCAACAACAAATAAAGGGTATATCCGGCGGATTTATCCTTGGGGAGCAGTTTTAATACAGTCCGCTGGGGCGTGGAATCAAACACGGTGGCTTGGTGCGCCTGCAACAAAGCCGTATAGTGGCCGAAATCAAACAATGCCTTATTGGGTTGTCCGTTCACCCACTCCGCCCACGGCATAGCGGTTATTTCTTTACCGGAAGCATCTAAAATGCGCAATACTTTTTTATCGGTGACGGCAGTTTGCTCCGTTTTTTCTTCGTCATTTAAGGTATCCAACCGCAACAGTTGCCCTTGGGCTTGGAAAAACAGCTTGCCGTGCGAACGGCTGATAACCACTCCGTCATAAGAGGTGGTTTGCTCAAAAGCCGTATTTAAGGTGGTTAATTTTTTATCCCATTTTGCAAACGCCTTTAGCGGGTCCGTTTGCGCCGCTTTGGGGGCCGCTTTTTGGGGAGCGGGAGCCGCGGTTTGCCCGGCGGCAGATTTTTCTTGAGCCACGGCCGCGGTTTGCCCGGCAGGGGTTATTGGGGCCACTGCCGTCCCCTGGGGGGCCGCCGTTTTTTGGCCGGCCGCCGGGGCATTTTTGTCAGCCCCAAACGCACCAACCGCTAAACCCAGCAATAAAAAACTACTTATAAACCGTTTCATACGTTTCTTCCTTATAGTTATGGTCATAGGGCGGATTTTCCAAATCCTCAATGCCGGCATCTATCAGCTCGTAGTTAATTTCCCAACGGTTAGAGCCCTCCGGCTTGGTAATATACCCTTTCATTTCAAGCACGCTTAAAATGTTGGTGGCGCGCGCGCTGGAGCCGAAATTGGCCTTTAACAAATCCTGCGATACGCGGCGGCGCTCTTTAATCAGGCGCAACGCCTGCAAAATTTCTTCCGCACTGGCGCCCAAACCGTCCTGCGGGCGGCCGCCGGGCTGTTGTTCGGCCACAATCTGCACCGGATAATCCGGCGCGCCTTGCGCCCTTAAAAAGTCCGCCACGGCATTGATTTCTTTTTCGGACACATACGCCCCCTGGATACGTAGCGGATTTTTGTCGGACGTGCTTTGATACAGCATATCCCCGCGGCCCAGTAAATCTTCCGCGCCGGTGCTATCCAAAATAACTTTAGAGTCTATGGACGAAGCCACCTGCAACGCAATACGGGAGGGCAAGTTGGCCTTAATCACCCCGGTAATTACCTTTACGGAAGGGCGCTGGGTGCAAAGAATTAAGTGAATCCCCAACGCGCGGCCCATTTGCGCCAAACGCTGGATGGAGTCTTCAATAGAGGCTTTGGTTTGGAGCATAAGGTCGGCCATTTCGTCTATAATAACAAAAATATAGAACATTTTTTCTTCGCCGTTTTTCTCCGCCCACTGGTTGTAGCCTTCCATATTTTTCACTTTGGCAAGCTGCATAATTTTAAGGCGTTTTTCCATTACTTTTACTAACATCTGTAAGGATTTGGCCGCCCCTTGCGCGTCCGTCACTACGTCCACGTCGTCGCACGAGGTTTTGGGGTCATACAGGTATGGGATTCCCTCATACAAGGTCAACTCCACGCGCTTGGGGTCAATCATCAAAAATTTGGCCTGGTCCGGGCGGAGTTTGTAAATAATGGACATAATAATTGTATGCAAACAGATAGACTTACCGCTGTTGGTGGCCCCGGCAATTAAAATATGCGGCCATTTTTCCGCCACGGACCCGGCCGGTTGGCCGTCCGCATAGCGGCCCAACGCTATCGGAATAGCGGCTTTAGAGGCGGCATAGACGGAAGATTGCAAAATTTCTTTCATAGTCACCATGACGGGGCGGTCGTTGGGGATTTCAAACCCGACGGCATTTTTGCCCGGAATAGGCGCCTGCACGCGCAGGGAGCGGGCCTCCATACTGGCCTGAATATCCTGCGTGCGGGCCGTAATGGAAGCAATCGTCACGCCGGGGTCCGGCTTGATTTCATAGCGTGTCACCACCGGCCCCGGGGATACCCCCGTGACACTGGCTTTAATATCAAAATTTTTAAGGGTTTGCTCCAGGCGTTTGGTGGCTTGGGTAATTTCTTCGTCTGTCGGGCCGACAATGCCGTTATTGACCGGGTCGTTTAACAAGTCCAAAGACGGCAGTTGAAAGGTTTTCGGGTCAAAAGGTTTGCGCTCGCCCTCCGGCTGGGTGGCAGGAACAGAGGCCGCTTCCACCGGGGCGGCAGAAGATTCGGCACGCATTTTTTCCGGGCTGGGCAGTTTGATAATTTCCGCCACCGGGCGGCGGATTTCCGGCTTGGAATGGCGTTCTTCTTCCGGGGAGTCCGCGGATTTTTCGTCGTGCGTTTGGGCGGACGCGGCTTTGATTTCCTCTTTCCCGGTTTGTACTTTTTCTTTTAATTCGGCGCGGGCGTCTAGCCATTCGTTATAATCCGCGCGGATAAATTCGCCGGTTTTTTGCACAATTACGCCCCACGGAATAGCAAACAACATGTGCAGGCCCACCAATATCAGCGCCAGCGAAAACACGCCGGAGCCGAACGTGCCCGCAATTCCCTTAAACCACAAAAAGACCTCTTGCCCGAACTGCCCGCCGGAGATGTTGGATTTGGGCAACAGGGAATGGAGCAAAGCTAACAGGCTGGCTCCCGCGCACAAAGTAGTGCCGCTGCCCAATAAAAAGAATAAAAAGGCGGCGCTTTTTTTCCGCACGCTTTGCACCAGCCAATACGCCAGGAAAAGCGGCAACAAAAC
Source organism: Candidatus Avelusimicrobium faecicola (assembly GCA_900540405.1). Classification (GTDB taxonomy): domain Bacteria; phylum Elusimicrobiota; class Elusimicrobia; order Elusimicrobiales; family Elusimicrobiaceae; genus Avelusimicrobium; species Avelusimicrobium faecicola. Next base: position 7,622 of record UQFW01000037.1, read on the forward strand.
AGACGTTTGGCCGATATATTTGTATAGCTGGCCGGCCAGCGTATCCCCTAATACCCCGCGCCCTACATTAAACCACAAAATGCAAAAAAGCCAAACGCAAAGCGCCCCGCCCAAAATATACAGGGCAGACGGCACCCAGTTGGCGGTGGTGGCTTTTTTAGTTCTTTTTTTGGATTTTTTATATGTGGTTCTATATCTGACCATACCGTATATTTTACCAATTTTTAACCGCTTTGTAAGGTTTGGAAAATTCCCCTTATAAGGGGCCCGGTAAAACAAAAAACCCGGTGGCTGTTCGGGCTCACCGGGTGCATAAAAAACGGCTATAATGTGGGAGGCAGTGGCGGTTGGGCCGCGGCAGGTGCCGGCATGGGAACCTGTACCAAAGCCACATTATAATTCAGCTCGTCCGCTTCCAGCGTAATTTTACCTTGGGCGAACAGCGTGCCCAGGGCCATATACAAAACAGAGCTGGGCAGTTGGAACGTTATTTTCAGCTTCCAGGAAGAAGCCGTTTTATGTTCCGCCAGGTATTGCAAAATCCGGGCGCAGGCCACTTGGATATTTTCGGCTATCGGATTCATACTTACGCCCGTTCAATGGCAAACAGCGCATCACCCTGTTTAATCGGCTTGCCGTTTTCCACCAATACTTTTTTAACAATACACGGGAAATCCGCGCGGACTTCGTTAAATACTTTCATGGCTTCAATCAGGCAAATCACTTCGCCTTTTTCCACCTTGGCGCCTTCTTTTACAAACGGCGGGGCGGACGGAGTGGACCCGCGGAAGAAAATACCCATCAGCGGGGATTTGATTACTTCTTTATATTGTTCCTGCGCGGGCACGGCCGGGTTGCCGCCTTGCGCGGCAGAAAAACCACCCGCATTGACGGGCACGGGCACCATGGCCGGTTTGGCTTTTACCAGGCGCAGATACAGGCCGTTCTGGTTATACTCAATGGTATCTAAAGAATTGTCCTGCATGAATCCGTAAAGTTGCTTTACGTCTGTCAAAATCGGGGATTCTTTAGCGGCCGTCTTTTTAACGGCGGCAGGAGCGTTCTTTTTGGCTGCTGTTTTTTTCATAAAGAAAATAACCTCGGTAATAAATATAAATTGCTTATGTATATTTTACATAATTTTACGGCCCAATGGCACGCTTGTTGCCTGCGCTATTGGGCAGAGTCCGGCAAAAGCTCCGGCTGTCGGGCGGTTTCCAGGCGTTTTATTTGCGCCGGAGTAATGGGCTGGCGCAAGCCGAATGTGCGCAGGGCTTCATACGCGGATATGGCAAAATTCAGGCTTTCCGCTACCTCTTTGCGCACCACCCAGGTATTGATACCCACTACGCGGCCCGAATCTTTCAAAATTAACGGCCCGCCGCTGTTGCCGCTGTTTACAGCCGCATCCGTTTGTATCATATCGCGCCCGTGTTCGTCCCGGCGCAACGCGCTGATAATCCCCTCGTTCACGCTCCAACGGTATCCTTTCGGCTCGCCCAACGAGGCTACCGCGGCCCCGGTATAATACTGGGTGCGGTCCGGCTCTAACATGAGCCACGGGAAGTTTTCCCCCTCCAGTTTTAAGAGGGCCAAATCCCGCGCCTGATTGCGCGCCACCACGCGGGCATAACGCTTGGGGTACCCGGGGCCGTCCGGCGAATACTCCTTATCCCCATATAAAACCACTTGCACGTCCCGGGCTTTTTCTACCACATGGGCATTGGTCAGCAAATAGCCGTCCGCACTGATAAAAAAGGCCGAACCGCTGCTTTGGTCCCTGGAGTTTAAGACGGTAGCCACCGCTTTTAAGTAAGCGGTATAATCCGCATCCATGCGGGTTAAATCCGCTTGCGCGGCGGGGCTGGCAAATATCACGCGGTCATCTTGCATTTGCTTGACTATCCGTTTAAGCAACTTGGTTAAAATTTGCTCGTAATTGTGGGTTAAATCTCCCCCAATCGCTTGGATTTGCAACGGGCTGAACAACCCCAGCGTATAAGTGGCTAAACCATCCGCCACATAGGTAGAGGCGGCAAAGCGGATTTTTTCTTTATCTTCTTCCTGATAGACCGCCACCGGGGCCCCGGTATGCGGATTACGCAACGTAATGCGTAAAACCGCATTTGCATACGGCAGGTGCCGGACACGCAAACGGCGCGGATTATAATATCCGTTGCCCTCGTGGCGCATATAAAAACGGCGTTCTTCTTCATAACGCGGGAAAAATTCCACCTCGGCCGTATAATCGTACCCCTTGCGTTGGCTGTACACATTGGCTTCCACGCGCTCAAACAGGGTGGAAAGCGCATCAGCCGCCGCCGCGGACAGGCCGTCATCCGTGCGAATCACAAACCGGCGGAAAGCAATAAATTCGTCACTTTCCACCCGGAAGAAATCCGGCACATATTTATCCTGCACCACCATCACGCTTGCATTAATTTTGGGGGATACATCCGGCTGGCGGTACAAGCCGCGGCTGAATTTACCGTGGTAAGTACAACCGCCCAGCAACAAAACGGACATTAAAAGAGGTAAAATCTTCATGCGTATATTATAGCAAAAGCGCATACGCGGGCCGGATATAAAACCGCGACGGACGGAAAATTATAAATTATTACAAAAAACCTCGGCCAAGAAAAGCCGAGGTCTTTTGATTTTTTCTGCCAAAAATTTAATATTTGAAGGTATCGTAGCGGAGGTTGCCTTCTTTATGCACTTCTTTATAGGCTTTGACAAGCGCTTTGTAATAGGCCGGGGCGTTGTCTTCCCCATAGTTCAACCATTCGCGGATTAAAAACATATCTTTTTCGTGGGCTTTTTCAAAGGCGGCCACGCGCGCATACGCATTTTTACCGGGGATGGTTTTGGTGTACGCATAAGAATCCAACAGCACCTTATACTGTTCCACCGCTTTTGCAATTTCGGGCGCCGGGGTTTCCCCGCTCAACGCGGCCTCTTCTATTTGAGCCATTTGCGGCTTATAGTGGCGTTGGAAATTTTTAATATCTTTTTTGCTCACTTTATATTTGGCAACGCCGTAAATTTTATTGCGTTTGGCTTTGGCACGGGCCGGAGCCGCCTGCGGCATGGGCGCAACCATTTCTTCCGGCGCGCTTTGGGCCACGGCTTCATTACGGCGCTTTTGGGCCGCCCGGGCCTGTTTGCCCGCCTTGCCTGTGGGGCGCTCGGGCGCCGACGGAACAGCCGCTACGGCCGGCTGAACGGCCTTATCCTTTTGGGCGGGAGCGGCAAGCGCTTGCGGCTGTTGGTTGGAGCGCCGTTCTTTAGCGGCCCGGAGATTGGTCTGTTGGGCCTCTTGGCGGGCGGCTTGTTCTTCTTTTAACAGGCGCATATTTTCTTGTTGGCTATGCAACCGTTTTTTGGCCGCGCGGGCCATGCCGACGGTATCGTCCGGCAACGTCAAGGTATCCGGCTCAAAAGAGGACTTATACCCCATTTGCCGCTTAAAGGTGCTACGGGCCACGTTTTCGTTGCGTTTATATTCTGCGCGGGCACGGCAGGCATCCTTTTTTTGATATTTTACCGCTTTGGGCAACACCGCGGACGGCGCTTCCTTTTGCTGTAAGGCTTTTACCACCTGCGTTTTGGCAGAAACCGCCTGCGCGGCTTGGTGGGCCGGGTCCGGCTTGAGACCCAATTTATAGCGCAACGCCCGGGCTTGTGCCAAAAAATCCGCCTTGGCTTGGCAATCGGCGTGCAAATGGGTTTTATCTTTCTTTACTGCGGTGGTGCAGTGTTTGTCCACCGCCGCGCCGCAGACCGGGCAAAGCGGGCCGCGCGGGCCTTTTGCCAAAGCGGCCTCGCATGCGTAGCGCTCCTGCGCCTGCTTTTCAAAACCGGTATCTTGGAGTTTAAGCCATTGGGCGTATACATTTTCGGCACATTCGGAGCCGCGCTCCACATAATACCCTTGGAAATAGACCGTCTTTTTGACATCCGCCTGCCCGCCGCAAAGGGTTTCTACATAAACAGGCTCTTGCGGAGTGTCTTGCCCCACCCCAAACTTGACTTGTTCCGCCGGTTTGTATTTAACGGGAAATTGCACGTTTAATTTTTTGAAAGAAACCTCTTGGGGAATTTTGGTATCCAACGCAAACCCGCCCCCTAAATTTATTTGTTTTTGGCTCTGCGCCGCCGACGGCAACACGCCAAAAGCCAACAACCCGAACAAAAGCGTATATTTATGATTCATGGCTCACTCCTCAATAGGGTATATTTCCTTTAATAATATAAAATTTATTGCCCGGTTGTACAAGGGCCCTTTGGCCCAGGCCCGCCTAGGCCCTTTGAAAGAGGCCCCGCCGGGATGTATTTTATCCCCCCACCGGCGCGGGGCAGGCGCCACAACACTGCCCCCCCACACACGCGGAAATGGAAAGCAAGGCACGCAACCCGGGGCCGGGCCCCCATATAGCAAAAGGCCCCGCCTAAAAAGCGGGGCCTTTTTTATTTTTGCATCGTGAAACTATTTCAGCAAGACTTTGCGGGATAAGCGCACTTTGCCGTTATTGTCAATTTCCACGCATTTTACTTCTACAATGTCGCCCAAGTGGAGGACATCTTCTACTTTGTTAATGCGTTTTTTGTCAATTTCGGAAATGTGCAACAATCCGTCCTTGCCGGGCAAAATTTCCACAAACGCGCCGAAAGGCTGAATGGAAACTACTTTACCCTTATAGATTTTGTTGAGTTCCGGCTCCGCCGTAATGGCATCCACTTCCGCTTTCGCTTGGTCTAAGCGGTCGCTGTTAGCGGCGGCAATGGTGACGGTACCGTCCTCGGCAATATCAATTTTGGCTTGGGTGGCATCCGTAATGCGTTTAATGTTTTTGCCGCCGGGGCCAATGAGCGCGCCGATTTTATCCACAGGAATATGCATTTTGAAGATAATAGGCGCAAAGCGGGAGATGTTTTCTCTGGGGGCCGCGATGGTTTTTTCCATGTGGTCCATAATGAACATACGGCCGCGGGTGGCTTGGGCAATCGCTTGGCCCAAAACATCCAACGGAATACCGGTTTTCAGTTTAACGTCCATTTGGAACGCGGTAATACCCTTGCGGGAACCCGTCAGTTTGAAGTCCATATCGCCCAGGTGGTCTTCCAAGCCCATAATATCGGAAAGCACTACAAATTTATCCCCTTCCGAAATAGCACCCATGGCAATACCGGAGCAGGCCGATTTCATCGGTACGCCGGCATCAAACAACGCCAAGGAGCCGCCGCAAACGCTGGCCATGGAAGAAGAACCGTTGGATTCGGTAATGTCGGACACTACGCGAATCGTGTACGGGAAGTCTTCTTCGCTCGGGAGCAAGGGCAGTAAAGCGCGGCGGGCTAATTCACCGTGGCCGATTTCGCGGCGGCCCGGGGAGCGGTCCGGCTTACATTCACCCGTAGCAAAACCCGGGAAGTTGTAATGCAGCATAAAGCGTTCATAGGTGGTGTCGTCCAACCCTTCCACCATTTGTTGGTCGTCCGGCGTGCCCAACGTGGCAGACGCCAAAGATTGCGTTTGCCCGCGGGTAAACAACGCGGAACCGTGCGCACGCGGCAAGAAGCCCACCATTGAGCTTAACGGGCGGATTTCGTCCGGCTTGCGGCCGTCCACACGCACGCCTTCGTGCAAGACCATCGCGCGGGATTCTTCATACATAATGTTTTCCAACGCAATACCCGCATACATGGCGGCATTATCGCCGTAAGTGGGGGTTAATTCTTCGGTAAAGGACGCTTTTAATTGGGCCACCTGCGTATCGCGCGTTTGCTTATCGGAAAACGCATGCAGGATTTGTTTGGCCGTTTCGCGGAATTTGCCGTTGGCCAGTTCCGCCACTTCTTGCGGGAGCTTTTCAACGACGTATTCAAATTTGGGTTTACCGGCCAATTCGCGCAGTTTTAACTGCACAGCGCACATTTTGTCAATTTCCGGCTTAGCGGCTTGCATAGCCTGGATGATGGCGCTTTCTTCCACTTCTTTCGCGCCACCTTCCACCATTAATAAACCTTGCGCGGAACCGGCAATAACCAGGTCCATATCGCAAGATTCTTCTTGTTCTTTGGTGGGGTTGATGACAAACTGGCCGTTAATGCGGCCTACGCGCACGGCGGCAACCGGTTCGTTAAACGGAATGGAGGAAATAACCAAAGCGGCGGAAGACGCGAGTACGGACAAAACATCCGCGTCGTGTTTATCGTCGCTGGAAATAACCATGGCCGTCACGTTGGTTTCGCAAGCGAAGCCTTCCGGGAAAATCGGGCGCAGGGTGCGGTCAATAATGCGGGAAGAAAGGGTTTCTTTCTTGCTGGCGCGGCCTTCGCGCTTAAAAAACCCGCCCGGGATTTTACCGGCCGCGTAGGTTCTTTCCTTATAGTTTACCGTCAGGGGCATAAAGTCGGAAATACCGGGCTTTTGCTCCTTGGTGCAAACCGCGGTGGCCAGCACCATGGTTTCACCCAAGGTGGCCACGACGGCACCGTCGGACTGTTTGGCTACCAAACCCGTTTGCAGGGTAATTTTTTGGCCGCCAATTTCCACATCCACGGTTTGAATATCAAACTTATGGTTGAAATTTTGCATGAGAGATTATTTCCTCAATTTAAGTTCTTTGGTCACTTGAGTATATTTTTCAAAGTCAGATTTCTTCAAATAAGCGAGCAAGCGTTTGCGTTGGCCCACCAATTTGTTTAAGCCTCTTTCGCCCGCAAAGTCTTTCGGGTTGGCTTTCAAGTGGTTAGAAATATATTGGATGCGTTCCGTAATAAGCGCAATTTGTACGGCGGCAGAGCCGGTATCGTTGGCGCTGGTTTGGAATTTGCTGATGATGTCTTTTCTGTCTTGCATGGAAAGTACCATTTTTTTG
>UQFW01000038.1 GCA_900540405.1 Candidatus Avelusimicrobium faecicola
TTATCGTAAAAATATAGCCCAGTAACCGCAAAATTGCTTTTGGGGGTTTTAGGTTTTTCTTCCAAAGATACGGCATTTCCTGCTTTATCAAAAGATACCACGCCAAAGCGTTCCGGGTCTCTTACTTCGTAGGCAAACACCGTAGCACCCGTTGCATTTTGTTGGGCGTTGTGTAAAATCTGCTCAAACCCGTTCCCGTAAAAGATATTATCCCCTAAAATAAGGGCCACCCTGTCCGTGCCGATAAACTCTTCCCCCAGCACAAAAGCATCTGCAATTCCCTTCTTGACCAGTTGCGGGATATAGGATAGCGAGAGCCCCCATTGGGAGCCGTCCCCCAGCAGCTTTTTAAAATTATCTATATCTTCCGGGGTGGTAATAATGAGAATATCCCGTATGCCCGCCATCATAAGGGTGGAAAGCGGATAATAAATCATCGGTTTATCGTAAATAGGCAGTAAAATTTTGGAAATGGGCAAGGACGCCGGATATAACCGCGTGCCCGCGCCGCCTGCTAAAATAATTCCTTTCATAAAAGCCCCCCTTTCAGCACGGCTCTGCGTGCGGGCCAAAGATTACTTTAGAGTAGCATATCTTTGCCCGCTTGTCCAAACTTTACGCTCAGACGAAACCGCAAAAACTAATATAAAATTCTTCCCCTTTTTTATAGACACCTTCCTTCAAATTATGCTATCTTTATAGTAGAAGTTTAATACCATAGGAGGAACAAAATGAAAGCGAAGTTGGCATTACTCTGTGGTTTTCTTTTCTTGGTTAGCATCGCGCAAGCAGCCGTTTTTGTAACCCAAGATGGAAAAACTACCCAATATAAAGACGGCGCTACAATTGAAACAGAATCTGATAAAGAAGTCGTCGTCAATTACAATGGCGTAAAAATTACGGTTCCGGCAAACACAGCGGTCCAAATCGCCCAAGATAAAAATGGAAACATCACGGTAAAGGGGAACGATTTGTCTAACGTAAAAATTGGTCAGAATGTCGTCTCCTCTACGGGGGAAACTGTTTTTGTCGTTTCTACCAAAAACAACGCCATCACCGTTAAAGAAGGCACGTTGTATGTGCGCGACGAAGCGGGCAAAGTGTCTGCCTTGAAAAAAGGCGAAGTTTCCGCAGACACCGTACCGGCGTTCGTGAGCGAAGCGGCTTTAGCCGAAAACACGGTTGCCCAGCAAGCGGTTCAAAACATTGCCGAAGAAGCAGTGTTAAGCCCTTCTGCGCCGCGTTATTAATCGGAGAGAGTTCAGAGAGTATTAATGAATATGAAAAAACTAGTAATTGCTTTTAGCATTTTGGTTATGTTGCCTGTAATGGCGGCCGCGCAAAAGCCCCTTACGTTTACGGCATCCGAAAACGTAACTTACGACGACAACATCTACCTCACCAAAGACGATACCAAAGGGTCCGTCATCAGCACTACCCGCGTGGGCGCGCAATATGCGGCCAACATCCCGGGCAGCGGCTTGGAACTTTCCGCCAATGCGTTGGTCGGGTACAACGCCTACACGGAAAAACCTTCCACCAATAACTATTGGGACACGTTAGCCGGCGTACAACTGCAGAACGACTACATGAAATTGGGTGACCGCTTTATCTATACGTCCGACCCGGCCAACAGTGCCTTGACCGACCGCGCCAAACGTGTGCAGAACGTCGGATATTTAGCGTTAAAAACTTCCACCGAAAAAACCTTTGGTTTGGGTATCACGGCCGAAGATATTTTTGACCGCTACATGAAGTCCGCCTGGAGCAGCTTGAACCGCAACCGCGTCAACTTGGGCGCGCAAGCGTTCTACAATGTTTCGCCCAAAACGAACTTCTTTGTGGAATATGTCTATTCCGACATTCACTACGCCGACAACGACGTCAACAACTCCACCGGCGGCAGCGTGGGCTTGGGCGTAAACGGACAACTGGCCTCCAAAGTAACCGGTACGGCCAAATTAACCTACGATATGCGCGATTACAAAAACGACTTGGCCGGTGCTAAAAACTACAACGACATGGTTGGTTATTTAGCGGCCTTGGAATGGCAGCCGACGGAACAGAACGTCATTAAACTTTCCGGCCAGCGCCAGATGGAAGAAACCACCGCTTATGTGGGCAATCCCAACCGCTACTTCGCCGATACGCTCGTGTCCTTGTACGGTTCCCAAAAAATCTACGACAAATGGACGGCCTCGCTCACCTTGTCGTGGGAAAACATGAACTATTCCCGCGAATACAGCGACGGCACCAAACGCAACGACGATTTGTGGTCTGTCCGCCCGGCCTTGGACTACCAGTTTGAAAAATGGTTATCCGCCGGTGTGTGGTATCAGTTCCGCACCCGCGATTCCAACGAAGATTGGGCCAAGTACGACCGCAACCAATTTGGTATTTACGCCAAAGCGTTGTTCTAACCGGTTCCGGTTTAGTTAAAAAAGAGGAACAGTTTTTACTGTTCCTCTTTTTTTATGTACCCCAATTAAAAACATCTCTTTTTTCTACCCCGTTATTAATCCCGCACAACACGCCAACGGCCCGCACAACCGCCGCAATCAGTGCTTCAACACCCACACCGCATAGGGAGCCAGCCGGGCCGCCTTTTGCGTGTCATACAAGGGTTTATAGCGGGCAGATAGCACTGCTGCCGGGGCGGGCACCTCTTCTTGCGCCGTATTGAGCAACACCGTATATTTTTTACCCTTATACTGCCAGGTTTTCGCCATTAGCGGAGAATTTACGGTAAGGGAAAAGACCTCGTGCCCCTTTTCCAGCACGGGTTTTAAGCGGGCCAGTTCCTGGCTAACCGCCACCACCCGCGCCCACCATTCGGGCTGAGCCTGCGGCAATGGCTTTCCGTTGGAAGTGAACACAAAATAAAACAGCCCGTCCGCCCCACTTAAAATGCCGTGGTAAGACATAAAGCGTATTTCCGCCTGCGTGGGAAACCTTCCGATACGGTCGTTATCCGGGCGGTGTTGCTTAAATTCCTTCCAGTCAAAAATTTGCACCACGCCCCACAGCGGCCGTTTGGCTGCGCCCAACGCCGTTTGCCCCTGTTTGGCCAAAGCCACCTGCTCGCCAAACGAAGTCAGCGGCAAATGCGGCACAGGGTACCAATCCATCATCAAAACGTCCGGCAAATCATAATACGGTATGGCGGTTTTCCCCTGCCCGATAACCAGCGCCGCCGCGTGTGCGGGAAACGAAAATTTGGCGCGGTTATATGCCTGTTCCACGCGGGAACGCGGCCAACGCCACACATCCGGCTCATCCACCAAATACCAGGCCAACATGGGCCAGCGGCGGGCTTGCGACTCGTACGGCGTGTCAAATAATTTATTGGGATAAAACACCGCTTTCAGCCCCACTTTTTGCGCCTGTTTAGCCAGGGCGGCTAACTGTTCAGGCTCTTGCCGGTACGTTTGAAAGCATGAAAACCCCGCTTTTTTTATAACGGCCAAATCTGCGGGATTATCCACCCCGTACATACAAAGCGGAAACGGCTTGCCCCACGCCGCACCAGCAACCAACAACACGCCGCACGCTAATAAATTACGCCACATGGGAATCCTTGATAAACATACGAATACCGGTTTTGATAATAATTTCCAAATCCAACAAAAAGGAGCGGTTTTGGATATACCACACATCATAAGAAAAGCGCGTAAAAGCCCCGTCAAAGGCATTCGGTTCAAATGCTTCGGGGGTTTTATGACGGAAATTTACATAAGTGATAGGCGCCTTAAAATTAAGCTGTGCCCACCCCGTAATACCGGGTTTTACCACACTGCGCACGGCGTGATTGGGAATATGTTGGTTTAAAAACTCAAATTCACTGGTCCAAATAGGCCGCGGGCCGACCAGAGAAATATCTCCTTTCAGCACATTAATCAGCTGTGGAATTTCATCTAAGCGAAACCGCCGCCAATACTTGCCCGTACGGGTGATTTGCTCTTTGTCCGACTCTTGCCCCTTAGATTTAATCGTGCGGAACTTATACAGGGTAATGGTTTTACCCAACAAGCCCGTGCGCTTTTGCGTAAAGAGCGGCTCCTCTTTATCTATCAGCTTAATCATTCCGTAAATAAACACCCCCGCCACCGCACAAAACGGGAGCAGACACACCGCCGCCGCAAAATCCATACAGCGTTTGAGCATGTTGTACATGGCATCTTCCCGCCGCGCGCCGATGCCGCGCAGCAACCACATTTCGTCGCCGATACTCTCACGCGAAACCCGGCGGAAAAGGCGTTCGTACACGTTAAAGTCCGTGTCTACATACACGCCCCTGGCAATAAACTTTTCCACTATTACAGGCCACGCCTGCGGGTGTTCCTTGAACAATTTACTGCTAAAAACGACCCAATCCAAATTTTTATAGGGGTATTTGGTATCTGCTTGCGGCACAAGTCCGCCCTCGCACACGGTAAAACCGCGGGAAATTTTACATTCTCGGCGAAGTTCATCCAACGTTTTACTCTCACCGAACAGCAACAAATTTACTTTTACAAAATTTAAGTTAAAGTAAGACCGCCTTACCCAATATATATAAGCAAAATATAACGTCAATACGGCCACCAAAATGGCCTTGGGCGTCAGCAGCGGCAACCCGTAGCCAGACAAGAAATAAAAGAAGCTGGACGAAAGCAGCACACACGCCGTCCAAGCAATTGCCAAGGTTTTATAGCTGATAGTACGCTTGCGAAGTGCTTTAAAATCGTAAAACGAAAACAACCACAAAACAAAACTTGTAAGGAAGAATACAAATAAGAAAATTTTGCAGTTATTGAAGTACGTCCAGCCGTCAATTTCCAAACGGCGTACGGAAACCGTTACGAACAAAATGGTAAAAAAGGCCGCAAAATCCAGTCCAAACAGAATCAGACGTTTCATTTTTCCCCCCGTTGCAGTTGCCAAAGCTCGGCTAATCCATCCTCTAAAGTTACTTGCGGCACAAAACCCAAAGTTTTGATATGGGAAATATCCGCCGACGAAAGTTTCACATCTCCCTCCCGCTTGGGGCGAAAAACACGCGGCAATTTTTGTCCGGAAACCTTATCTAACATATCGGCCAAGTCCAACAGAGAACACGTTTTCCCACTAGCAACGTTATACGTCCCGCCCGGCTCGCCTTTTAAGGCCGCCAGCAGATTGGCTTGCACCACGTCGCGCACGTGTACAAAATCGCGGCTTTGCAAGCCGTCCCAATCAATGCCCAAGGGCTTGCCTTCGGCGGCTAACTGCATGAATTTGGCAATCACGGCCGCGTACGGGGAATTGGGGTTTTGGTGCGGCCCGAAAACATTAAAATAGACCAGAGAAACAGTCCCCAGCCCATACACCTGCGTGTAGTGGCGGCACAAATCCCGCCCCATTAATTTGGAAAGCGCATACGGAGATTGCGGCGAGGCGGGCGCTGATTCCTTGTAAGGCAAATCCGGCCCGTTGCCGTAAATAGCACTGGAGCAGGCAAACACCACGCGCCGGATGCGGTTTTGGCGGGCGGCCTCCAACACGTTAGCCGTACCCTGCACGTTAATTTGCCAGGTGGCAAGCGGTTTTTGCACCGACTCCGGCACCGATACCAGCGCCGCATGGTGAAGCACAAAATCAGCCCCTTTTAATACGGTCAGCAAGGCATTAAAATCGCAAATATCCCCCTCTATAATTTGTACCTTGTTTGCGATGGACTCTAAATTTTCTTTTCTTCCCGACGAAAAATTATCAAAAATGCGGACGCGCTGCCCCTGTGCCACCAGCGTTTTAGCCAAGTGAGACCCGATGAACCCCGCGCCCCCGGTAATTACCCAAGTATACGGCTGATTTAACATACCAACTCCCCCCCTACAGTACAATAATATAAATAAATTATAACTGTTTTTTACGTCTTTATACAGCCCGATTATAAACTATCCCCCGTCGTAGGCGGGGGATAATTATCAAATAAGCGGACTGTTATTTCTCTTCGTTGTAGTAGCTGTAATTTTTGTAATAGCCGTATTTGCCGTAGGAAAGGCCTTCCGGACGGTAATGTCCAATCACAGCACCCAGCACCTTAATTCCTGCCTTTTTAAGTTTATCCAAAGCCAGTTGCGCCAGTTTGGCGTTGGTTTGGCCGTACTTAATTACAAACACCGCCCGCGGGATGTATTTACCCCACAAAAGAGTGTCGGAAACCGGCATAATAGCGGGGCAATCTACAACCACTTGGTCGTAATGCTGGGTGGCCCAAGCGATAAAATCGGCCAGTTTGGGCGTGTTTAACAGCTCCGCCGGGTTGGGCGGACGCTGGCCGGACGTCATCACAAACAGGTTCGGCACGTCCTTGACCGCTTGGATGTTGGCCGCATAATCGGCTTTTTGGGGGTCAGCATCCCAAATATTGCTCAATCCTTTTTCCGTGGACAACTTAAACACACGGTGCACGCGCGCACGGCGCAAATCGCCGTCCACCAACAGCACCTTTTTGCCCGTTTGCGCCAGGGCTACCAGCAGGTTGGAGGACAAATGGCTTTTTCCCTCCCCTTGCAAAGAACTGGTAATTAAAATAGGTGCATTATGCTCCCCCGCCAAAGAAAAATCTAACATTGTGCGCACATTACGCACATTTTCAGCCACAAGAGAATTCCCCTCTTTCAGCAAGGTGGCATACTCTCTTTCCTTCTTTTTGAGTTTTTCATACGGAACAAAACCCAAAAAGGGCAGGCCAAGTTTTTCTTCCAAATCTTCGCTGGATTTAACGCTTTGGTCTAAAAATTCCAACACAAAAACAAGCATTAACCCTAATAATCCGCCGCCCAACAAACCAATAGCCAAGTTCATTAATTTGCGCGGACGGACCGGTTTTTCCGGCGTAACGGCAGGGTCAATCACACGGATATTATTGCCTGAAAATTGACCGGAAAGTTCAATCTTTATGCTCTGTACCAAACGGCGGGTTTCGGTATTAATTTGACCGTTGACCGCATCCAATTGGTTCTGCACGGAAATAACGTCCGGATGGTTCGTAGTGTATTTAGCCAATAAACGCGCACGGTCGGCTGCCAGTTTGGAGGCCTGCTGTTTTAAGGTTTTAATAAAATCACTATTTACCACCTGCGGCATAGAGTTTAACAGTTCCTGCTCGGCGGAACTGCGCTCAGTGCTTTCCAGTGCGGCAATGACGTCCTGCCCCATAAAAACGCGGTTGGAGACGTTATCCGCCACAAACGTATCGGTAAGAGTATTAACAATATCCGCTGCCAAAGTAGGATCATAAGCGGTAGCGGACACATTAACCAACCGGCTGCGGGTAATGGGAGCCACATCCAGGGACTTTTCCAACTTTTTAAGACCGTTGGGGTTGGCAAATTCTTCCACTTGGCCCAATTTCATTTTTGTATACACCTTGCTAAGCAGGGAGCGGCTTTGCAACAGCTGGTACTGGGTGCGGTAGTAATCTTCTTCGCTGGCAAAAGAACCGTAGGGGGTGGCATCAATCTTGCCGGCATCCTCTTTGTTAATCATCATCAGCGCAGTTGCTTTATAAGCCGGGCGCATCAGCAGGTTTACCAACACTGCCGCCACCAGGCCCAACGCCACCATGGCCACCAACAGCCAAAAACGCTTAAAAACAAGGTTGATACAATAACTTAAATCCAATTCTTCATTCGTCGTATTTTCCATAAATTCCCCTAGAACATACTTTGCGGCACAAACACCACATCACCCGGCTGCAGGGCAATATCCAACGATTTGTTTCCCTGCTTGGTAATTTGGGTTACGTCCACATCCAAAGCCCGCTGTACGCCGTTTTCCATACGCAATACCCGTACCTTGCCCGTGGCGGCAATTTCCGTAAAACCGCCCACGGAAGTAATGGCTTCCAATACAGTTAAGGGCTTTTCCGGCGGAATTTCTATGGCGGCCGGTTTTTTTACCTGGCCTAACACATAAACCGTTTTATTGCCGTATTCTTTAATCAGCATAGAAACTTGTGGATTTTTAAGATAGGTTTTCAACGCGGAAGAAAGGCGGTCTTCGGCTTGGGCTACCGTCAACCCCGCAACTTTAATGTTGCCCGCCAACGGAAAAGTAATCGCACCGCCGCCACTAACACGCTGGGTGCGCTCCATATCATCTTCCATAAAAACTTTAATTTCCAGCAAATCACCGGGCTGTAGCAGGTAGGCATCCGCACGGCGAAACTGTTCAATACCTTGGGAAATTTCCATCGTCGCGGCGGAAGGTTGTTCCGGTGTATAAGTGCGTGCCGGCGTTCCGGCACAGGCCGCCGCCAAGATAGCGGCGCTCCATATAAAAAAATGTATTTTTTTCATTGATTATATTTTATCAAAATATATGCTATTTTTAATATTTTTATCCCTCTTTTTAGGGTTATTTTTGTGCCCATGTACTCAAATAGAGGCGGGAGAGTTCTTTTTCTTTGGGATATTTTGTCAGGTAGGAAACCGCCACCCGGTTGGCTTGGGCGCGCAGGGCGACCCGTTCAGACGGCTCTTGGGTTTGCAAACTTTGCTTTATGTACGCATTTCCTAAATACAGGGCATAACGAGGAGCCGGATAATGTTGCAATGCCTGTGCATAGATTTGCACCTGACGCTGTGGCAAAAGACCTCGCCCGAACAAATGCAACCGCCAGGCAATTGTTTTTTGCAGAGGGACATAACAGGAGGAAAGCGCAAGCAACAGAATGCCCCCCAAGCAAACAGGAAATAAGGAGTAGCCCTGTAAATGTTCTTTATCGTACGACGCACTGCACGCCATACCGATAATCAAAAAAAATAAAATACCTGTGGCAGGAATAAATAAATCAAAATCTACCAGACACCCCACCCCCATTACCAATAACGCAGATAATACGGAAGCAAACAAAAATTTCTTGCGGGTACGCAATTTTTTTAGGCGGGCAAGCGCCATCACACCAAACCACAACACCCCGCCCGCCAAAGGTAAAAAGCCACCCCAGCCCAGCCCCAAAAGCAGTTCCAACCAATCACAGTGCAGCCGTTCTACATAACTGGGAAGTTGCCATTCCATATAAGGCGTAATGGCCACAGGCAACGCGCCTACACCAATCCCCCATACGGGGCGTTCTTTAAGCAACGTCCATCCGGCACGATAAAGCATTTTTCTCGTTTCTTCCGATGTACCGCTTGCCCGGTGCGCAAAAGCATTAATTTGTTGTGTATGCGTTAAAATCCACCCTGAACATAATAAAAATACCGTGAATGTAATAAGCAACCCTTTCAAACGCGTTTTCCAGCGGTACGGAACCAAAGAAACACACAAAAAGGTATAACCAAAAATTCCCGTCAGTACAGCCAACATTCCGCCCCGGGAACGGGTAAATACCACGCCCAAAACAAGGCTGATAAACATTACCGCAAAAAACACTTGCCGCCAAAAAAACTGATTTTTTCTGTGTTCCGCCGCAAAGCGGGCATAGTCCAAAAATGAGGCAACTCCATACCCCAAAGAAACTACCGCACACATAGCCAAAAATATACCGGCGTGATTGCGGTTAAAAAACGGCCCCATTCCGCCGCGAATACCCACCAGTAAGCGGATATATTCTCCGTCAGGTAAACATAAGGCACACAAGGCCACGGCCAAACCGCACAGGCCAACAGCCAAAGCAAACTGTTTTAAAGCATTGGAACAATCCGCCAACTGGGACACAACAGCCACCACAGCAGCATAAGTAATAAAAAGAGAAGCGTGTTCCCACGTAAAAAGCGGCATCAGCGATGCGGGAAACCAAGGTACTGCCGCAAGAAGCGTCGTGGGAAAAGATGCCTGTAATGCGCAAAAGAAGATTAAAAAGCCAAGCGTTCCTAACACTATTTTTAATAAGGGTGTAGCTATAAAAATACGGCGAGAACAAAGCCAAACCGACAAAGCTATCAACACACCCGCCTGCACAACGGAAAAAGCCCAAGGCTCTGCCCCCGCAAATGCAAAGGCAATAAAGAAAAGTAAGCCGGCTATCCAAAGTCTCAGAAACATACCCATATTTTTATTGTATAAAATTTGCTATAGTAGAAACGATGAAAGTCTTATTTATTTGTTATGCAAATGTGTGCCGCAGTTTTATGGCGCAGGAATTGCTCAAAAAGGCCGTGCCGGAGGCAGACGTGTTTTCCCGCGGGTTGTATGCAGACCCGTCTTATGCGGTCCCTCCCAAAGTGTTGGCGTTTCTGGCCGAACAAGGGATAACACCCGCCCCGCATACGCCCGCCCCGTTGCAGGCGCAAGACCTGCAAACAGCCGACCTGATTTTACTGATGCAGCAACGCCACTTAGACCAACTGGCCGACCGTTATGCCCAGCACAGCGATAAAATGTATCTGCTAAACGATTTTGCTTTCGGGCAGGAAAAAGACGTTGCAGACCCGATTTCTCTTTCCGGCAAGGCGTTTAAAAAGTCCGCCGCGCAGCTGGCCCAGGCCGTTCAAGCGGTGGCGCAAAAATTAACCAACCGACACTAAGCGCGTTTCCCGAACTGCCCGCCCGCACAAACGGCCCGTGGCGCAAAAAGCGTGGGCCCGTTTGGCCGGCGTGTCACAGGCGTTTTAACATCTTGCCGTAATAATTTCTTTTATAATACAGCTTAAAAGGCACCGTCAGTATTTTGGTAATTCCTCGTTGGGCCATTTGATGGCAAAAAAGCATTCCCGGGGTGATAAGCCGGCGGGATTTTGCATATTGCAATAGTTCCTTTTTGGTTTTTGGGGCCCGTTCCCGGCTGGACGTAAACACGCGCCAATTGTCCAAAAGGTTAGTGATGGCCCGCCTGAAGTATATTTTATACAACCCCCGTTTTGTGGAAGCGTACCGCCGGAAGAAGTCCTCCCAATTCACCAACTGCTCCAGCGTTATGCCGGTGGCATCGCAAACGGCGTCCTGCTGGGCGACCATTTAGAAAGCCGCTTTTAAGTAAGCGGCTTTTTTGTTGTCTAATTTTTCCCTCTATCATCGGTAAGGTTGGGGTGCGCGTTCAATAAAACGCGGAAACATTAAACAATCCGCTTATTTGCACGCTTCGCAAGGTCTTTTGGCGTTTTCCACCGCGTACGTTTTGCGCATTTCGTATTCTTCTTTTTTACCTTTGTTCCAGTTTTGCACCGGGCGCAAATAGCCCACCACGCGGCTGTATACTTCACATTTGGAACCTTTTACGGCGTTCAATTCCTGTTTCATATCGGAAATTTTATTTTCAAGTACTTTTTTTTCTTGTGCGGTCATATACGGGGTTCTCCTAAAAATTAAATTATTAAAATCCGTACATTTATTATAGCTTATTTTTGGCTTTAATAGTAATAATTCTTATTAGTGCGAATTTTTAGACAAAATTTTTAGTTTTTCCGGGCGATTTATTGTAGTTTCCGGCTGTATTGCGCTATTTTCCCGGCGATTAACGCCTTTAGTTCGGCCGGCTCCTGCACCACAATATGCGGTATCCATTCCAAAATGGTGGGTATAATTTCTTCAAACCGCCCCACGGCGCACTCCAGCGTTAAAGGCCCCGCCGCGGCGGACTTAATTAACTTTTGTTTGGGGAAATACTCCCGCTGTTCAAAGTAGCAGGCAACCTCGCTATCTATGCTCAATTTAACGTGGTGGGTTCTGTTTTCTTCAAACCATACGGAAGCACTGTCTTGCAAGGTTTTTTCCAGCGTCTGCGGGCGGATAAAGGTGGAATTTTGCAGTTTTGCGCCCTTTATTTTGTCTAAGCGCAATTTAAGGATGGTTTCATTTTTTCCGTAAGCCAACAAATACCAAAATCCGTTAAACCACGCTATTTTAAGCGGAGAAATACTCCGGCCGGATAAGGGCGAATTTTCATATTGGATAATAATATGATTGCGCCCATTGATGGCTTGCTCCAACGTCTTCATCAATTTAGGGTCTTTGAACGCCTGCCCTTTGGCAATTTTAATAAAAAACGGATTTTCTTTATTTTCTTCTATTACTTTACTGCGCAATTCCCGGAAGGTATCCGCAAAATTGCTGCCCAAACTGCGTGCCATTTCACCCAGGAGCGCCAGCATGGCGGCTTCTTGGGCGCTCACGCGCATACGTTGCAAGCTGAACCCCTCCACAAAGCAATAAAACCCTTTTTTGGTATTGGCGAACGGGAACCCCGCCTCCTCCAATATCCGCAAATCCCGCTGAATGGTACGGAGTGTCACATTCAAATCCCGGGCCATGGAAGAAACCGATATTTCCCCCTTATCCAACCCATTCAAAATATACATTAAACGGCTGATTTTGTTTAATGTTTCGTTTAGCATAAATCTCCTTGGCGCAAATAGTGCGCAGGGGCCGGGCCGTTTTTGCCGTTGCCCGCTCCTGATATCATAGCATATCGGCGCGACAACAGCCGGTCGTGTTTTTTTTATTAAAATATATTTTTATAAGGGAGGCCGGGCGGCAGGTCGGCGGATAAATACCGCGTTTTGCCGCACCGCCCGGTTTTTATAAACTGCGGATAGCCCACGGTTTAGGATAGAGATTATTGGCGCGCTCGCCCAGGTTTTTCATAAAGCCGAGCGGCTGGTTTTGATAAGTGACCAACACAAACCCGCGCGGCACATTCGCGCCCAATACCAGGCTTTCCCGGTGCAAATACCGCCGGGCTAAATCCAACGGGAGTTCCACCCGCGGGAAGTCCGTTTCCCGGGTAGCCAGCGAAAGCGCCTGCCCGATAGAAGGGATGACATCTTTGCCTTTTATTTCCGGCCGGGGGAGTCCGTCGGACAATAAATGAATAAACGGATATTTTTTGATTTGTTCCCGCAACGCACCCGGCAGGGCGGCCCCGGCGGCGCCGTCACTCTTTTTGCGCAGGGCCGCCATAAACAGCCCCTCGCTTTGCGTAATACCGGGGATAAAACGGTAAACAGGTTCTTGCCACCCGCTTAACAAACTGCCGGTAATCTGCCATTCCGGTCGGACGGGCACCGGCACTATTTCCGCCCCTAAATTTTCCATTATCCAACGGACGTTTTCTTCGTTTTCGTGCGTGTTGAATGTGCAAGTGCTGTAAATCAGCAATCCGCCCGGGCGCAAACACGGCCAAATATCCTGCAAAATTTGCCGTTGGCGTTCCCGGCAAAAATGCACATTTTGCACGCTCCACTCTTTTATGGCGCCTTCGTCACGCCGGAAAAGCCCCTCGCCCGAGCAGGGCACGTCCGCCAAAATAACATCAAAAACCAAATTTGTTTTGGCGAAATCTTTGGGCGGGTTATGGGTGACCAGTACATCCGGGTGGCCTTGTTTGAGCATATTTTCCAACAGGATATTGGCGCGGCGGCGGTCAATCTCGTTGCTGACTAATACGGAGCCTTCCGGCAGTGCCGCCCGCAACAGGGTGGATTTCCCACCGGGGGCGGCGCACAAATCAAGCGCGCGTACCGGGCCCGCCACCAAGGCGCGTACCACCGTATCTAAAAATAAGGAGCCCGCCTCTTGCACATAATACACCCCGGCATGGAAAAGCGGGTCCAGCGTAAAGCGGGGGCGCTCGGCCAGCCAAAACCCCTGTTGGCACCACGGCACCGGCTTAGCCTGCGGGAAAAGCGTTTCCCCCGTACATTTCCACGGGTTGAAACGCACGCTGACGGCCGCTTCCTGCGTGAGTGCCTGTTCAAATTTAGCCCAACGCTCCGCCCCCAACAGGGCGGAAGTATATGCTATAAATTCTTGCGGTAATGGGAGCATGATAAAAAATCCTTTATAAATACCGGCCGGTTAGGCTCTGCGGGCATTGTTTAATTGTTTCCGCGGGGCCGCACGCCACCACGGTTCCCCCCGCACTGCCGCCGCCCGGCCCCATATCAATGATATAGTCCGCGTGGCGCAAAACGTCCAAATCGTGTTCAATTACCACCACCGTTGCGCCATTTTGAATGAGCCTTTGGAACACCCCCAACAGCGTGCGCACGTCTAACGGGTGCAGGCCGATGGTGGGCTCGTCAAACACAAATACGGTGGAATGTTGCGGCTTGCCCATTTCACTTGCCAATTTTAAGCGTTGGGCTTCCCCGCCGGAAAGGCTGGGGGTTTCTTCGCCCAAGGTCAAATACCCCAGGCCCAAATCTTGCAGGATTTGCAAGCGTTGGCGCACCACTTTCCAATCCGCGCACGCGTCCAACGCCGCGGAAACATCCAACGCCATCAGCTCCGGCAATGAAAACTTTTCCCCGCGCCGGTTGGTATATTTTACGTCAAACGCTTCCCGCGCATAGCGCGCCCCGCGGCAAGTGGGGCAAGGCACGTCCA
>UQFW01000039.1 GCA_900540405.1 Candidatus Avelusimicrobium faecicola
GCGTGAACACGCCGGACCCGTACAGCCCGCAAGAAAACGGCCGCAGTGTGTTAATAGTAGATTAAATGAACTTTTCATCAACCAAACCCCGGGAATTACTCCCGGGGTTTTTTGCGTTGGGGCCTTTCGTGGGGAGCGGTGGGGTTTTTGTGAAATCGGCGCGCAAAATGGGCCTGTATAAAATGGGCCGGAAACACCTTTCTTTCCGGCAAAAAAAGTCTGCCCCAAATAAAAAAGGGGGAAAAGCCAATAAATTACTGCAATAAAAATCAACAAGTGGCTCCGCTGTCCGGCTAAAAACGCACAAAAACAGCCCCGGTAAAAGATTTTTCGGTTTTTGCATAAAATGTATACAATAAACATAAAACCCGCCCAAAAAGGCGGGTTTTGTGCGTTTTTCAGTAAAAACCGTTTAAGCGGATTTTTTGCGTTTGGGGGGAATCGTTTTATCAAACGGACGGTGGTTGATGAATTGTTCCGCTTTATCGGTGGCCTCGTTGAGTTGTTCTTCCAGGGCCACGGCGGCGGCGTTCAGGTCTGTATCGTCTTGCACGCGGATAGTTTTGCCGTACACCAGGGCGGTTTTGCCAAAGGGGAGCGGCACGCGCATCCGGTCCCAGGAACCCACCGTAAATTTATGGCTCAGCGCTGTACCGACGGGAATAATAGGGAGCCCCGTTTTTTTGGCTAAAAACAAAATGCCGGGTTGCACTTTATATACCGGGCCGCGCGGGCCGTCCGGCGTGAGCATGGGGCGGTAGCCGCTTCTGGCCGCTTGCAATAAATGGATAAGCGCCCGCGCACCGCCGCGGCTACTGGAACCGCGCACGGCCAACATCCCGAATTTAGGCAGCAGGCGGGCGATATATTCGCCGTCACTACTTTGGCTGATGAGGGGGGCAATCTTTTGCCCTTTATAGGGGTAAAGCAAAAACAACTGCTGGTTGTGCCATACGGCGTAAATCAGCCCTTTTTGGCTTTTTTCCAACTGTTCGCCTTCGGCGGATTTGAACCAGTAGATACGGGTGGTCCACCCTAAAAAAACGGTGTAAGCATAGGCCAGTGTGGAGCCTAAAAAATGTTTAACGGTGTAAGAAAGCGACGGGGATTGTACGGACATTATTTTTTTCCTTTTTTCTTTTTTCTCTGCCACGGTATTAAAAATACCACGGTGGCTTTGGGGGTTAATTGGCCGTTTTGTAAGGCCACATCAATTTTGCTAGCATTTAATTTTTCTAACAAAAGGGGTAAAGCGCTATCCGCCAAGGATTTATCCAGCCGGACGGCTTCGCGTAAGATTTTGGGCTCTGCCGCCACGCCTAATAACGGCGTGTAGACCAACTGCATATCCAAAATTTCACATTCTTCTTTTTCGGCCTGTTCGCGGATAAGCTCCGTGACGAACAAAATGGCCGTGCGCAAAAATTCATACAGCGCCGTATTGGCTAAAATCTGCTGTTGCGGGTTGGTTATTTGCTGTACAAAGGTTTCCACTTTACTGCCCAACGTCACGGCGCAGGCGCTGAACATTTCTTTGGGAATCAGCGTTGCGGCGCCTAATTCCCAATGGGCATCTTGGTTAAATTCGTACACGGTTCCGGGGTCCAGCTCTTTGGCTAACGCGGCAATAAAGCGGGCCAGGGCGGTTTCGTCTTCAAAACCGGCCTGCCTTAAATTTTCTGCGGTGCGCAATAGTTTACGCAGAATTTCTTTTTGCCGTGTGGCTATTTTGAACCGTTTTATTTTTCTCATACTTAAAACCGTTTTAGTAAAAACTCCGTAAAGCGTTTGCTAAAGCTGTTTTGTGATAAATAAAAAGGGCCCGCACACCCCAAACAGGCGTGCGGACCCCTAAAACTATTTGTGTTTGTTGCGGCGGGTACGTTTGATTTTCGTCACCGTCTTTTTGGGTGCGGCGGCTCTTTCTTCGCGCGGTTCTTGCGCCAATACTTGAGCGGCCGGTTTGGCGGCCTCTTTTTTGGCAGTAGAGTAGCCGCGGTCCAAATCGGACAGTTGGCCCTTTTGCCAAGTGTACACTAACGGCGTGCTTAACGCAATGGTGGAATACACACCGCTAATACAGCCTACCAACATAGCAAACGCAAAAGAGTTCAGCACTTCCCCGCCCAAGAAATACAAAATAAACAGGGCAAAAATTACCGTTAAGGTGGTAATAATCGTGCGGGAGAGCGTTTCGTTAATAGACAGGTTAATTAACTCTCTCATGCTCATTTTGGGGTGCAGGCGGATGTTTTCGCGCATACGGTCAAAAATAACAATCGTATCGTTAATAGAGAACCCGGCGACCGTTAAGAACGCCGCCACGATAACCAAGTCAATTTCCCGTTGCGTGATAGAAAACGCCAGCGCCATGGCAAATAAGTCATGGAACAAGGCCACAACGCCGGAAATGCCCCACAAAATGTTGCTAAAGCGGAACGCAACATAAATGATGATGAACACCAGCGACAGCAAAATAGCCCACATGGCGCGTTCGGTCATGTTGTCACCCACGGCCGGGCCCACGGAGTTGGTTTGCTGAATGGTAAACGGCACCTGTACCGCTTGGAGGGCTTTTTCAATGCGTGCTTGCACGACGCCTACTTCGCTGGAGGTGCTTTTTTCGCGGATGGCAAAGGTGTTATCCCCATACGTTTGAATGGCGGATTCTTCGCCCGTGTTGTCCAGCGCATCACGCAGGACGGACATTTCCACCGGTTTATCAAATTTTACCTGTACCAACGTACCGCCGGTAAAATCAATACCCAGGTTGAAACCTTTGGTGGCGAAGCAAATTACGCCGCCGATTAATAATAACGCAAACAATACAAAGTATACTTTGCGGTATTTAAGGAAATCAATGTTTGTTTTAGGTAATAAGTGCATCATAAGCTGATCTCCTTGGGGTTAGAGGTTAAGATAAGTTCGTAAATCGCGCGCGTGACGAACACGGCCGTAAACAAACTTACCACCAAGCCGATAATCAAGGTGACGGCAAAGCCTTTCACCGGGCCGGTACCAAATTGCAACAAACACGCACCCACAATAATAGTGGTGAGGTTGGAGTCAAAAATGGCAGACCAGGCTTTATCGTACCCCAGGTGGATAATTTCGTAAATCGGTTTGCCCAGCAGGGTTTCTTCGCGCATACGTTCAATAATCAGCACGTTGGCGTCAATAGCCATAGCCAAGGACAAAATAATACCCGCAATACCCGGCAACGTCAGCGTGGCGGAAAAATAGCTCATAACTGCCGTTAGTAATACCAGGTTGAGTACGAGGGCAATATCGGAAATAAACCCGGCGCCCTTATAGTATATGGCCATGAAAACCAAAATCAGGATTAAGCCGAATAAAGAGGCCGTTAAGCCGGATTTAATGGAGTCTTCGCCCAAAGTCGGGCCGATGGTTTTCTTTTCAATCACCTTTACCGGGGCAGGCAACGCACCGGCTTTTAATACAATGGTCAGCTGTTTGGCTTCGTCCAAGGTAAAAGTGCCGGAAATGCGGCCGTCTCTGGTAATGCGGCTTTGAATGGTGGGGGCGGATTGAATGGTGTTATCCAGTACAATCGCCAGGCGTTTGCTGATGTTGGCGCCCGTCAATTTGCCGAATTTTTTGCTGCCTTCGGCGGTAAAGCTGAACGCAACTTCGGGGTAGCCGTTTTCGCCGTACATGGTCAGTTTGGCGTTATCCAAATCGGCCCCGGTGACGGCGGCCGTTTTGGTGACCACCATATACCCGCCTTCTTTACTGCGCATAAGTTGGGCATCATCCGGCATTAATTGGGCAATAGCCGGGTCCAAAACGCCGTCTTCGTCAAACGGTTTTTCGGATTCTTCCAATTTGGCTATGGCTTTGGAGTAGGCTTCCGTATTTTCTTTTACAATGCGGAATTCCAACATAGCCGTTTTGCCGATTAGCGCTTCCGCTCTTTCCGGGTTGGCCACACCGGGCAGTTGCACCAAAATCCATTTATCGCCCTGGCGGGTGATTTGGGTTTCGGCCAAGCCGTATTGGTCAATGCGGTTGCGGATAATTTCAATCGCGCGGGACATGGCTTCATTTAAGGGCTCTTTTTTATCCAGTTTGGCTACTTCCAACTCCAGTAGCAGGCTGGAACCGCCCCTTAAATCCAGGCCCAGGTTGAGCATGCGTTTGGGGCGCTCGCCCAGGGTGTCTAATGCTTCCCGTTCCGCCAAGGGTTTGGAGTACCACTTGTAGTTCGGGTAGATTAAATAGAGGGAGCCCAACAATATGGCAATGATGAAGCCCCACTTCCATGCGAGTCTGTTAGACATTATTTATAAGTCTCCTTGTTATTTGACGGGTTGCGTCTCGTTTACAAATCCAACAACGGCCGTTTTTAGAACGGTAATTTTTACATTTTCGGCAATTTTTACTTCCAGCGTATTATCTTTGAAGCCGGCTACGGTGCCGACAATACCGCCGGGAATAATGATTTTATCCCCTTTTTGCAGGGCTTCCACTTTGGCCAGGCGTTCTTGGTCACGCTTTTTTTGGCCGCGCCCGCTCCAGAGCATCATTACTACAAATGCCAATAAGAATATGTAAAAAATAAAAGTTCCGCCACCTTGTGCTGCGGTTGTTTCCATGAAATCCTCCTTGCGTCTACTAAAATATACCCTTGTATTTTAGCATATTTCTGTACGCGCGTTTACGAACGCGGGAAAGTGCGCAGTAATTCCAGCAGGGTTTTATCTTCTGCCCGTTTGGAATTTAAGGGTACAATGCGCTTTGCCCGGTGGGTGGTAATTACGGCGTAATCTTCTTTAATATCAAAAACGGTGCGGGGGCTGTCGGCAAATAAACTGTGGCCGAAAAACGCCTTGGGCGGCTGAATGTTGAGCAAGTCCAGCACGGTGGGGGCAATATCCAACTGGGAAATCAACCCGTCCGTATCCAGCGGCTTTTGAATGGGCGTTTTGGTTAAAAGGATAAACGGTAAATCATCATACCGGGCCGGGTGGGGGGAAAACAACGCCGGGGTGGGCGTATCTGGGTAGGCGGGGTGGTCACCCGTTAAAATAATCAGGGTGTCCTCGTCCCATAACCCCCGCGCCTGCAAATCTTGCAGGAAATGTTGCACGTCTTGCCCCAGGCGGGCAAAGGCGCGCGGCAGGGTGGGAGTGTCATAAAAGGGGGCGTCAATTTCCCGGTAGGTTTCGCCGGCGTAATCCGTACGGCCCAGGGGAACGTGGGTATCCACCGTCAGTAAAGTTAAAAAGACAGGCTCGTTTTGGTGTGCTTGCAAATATTCGGCCGCATAGGCAAACAATTTGCGGTCCATTAAACCCCACCAGTTGATAAACGGCGCATAGCGGGGGTCGGTTTCAAAATAAGTCCGGCCGATAACTTCCTGAAAGCCGGCCTGGTGGAACAAAATGTTTTCGTCCATGTATTTTTCGTTGGCTCCGCGCAAAAAAGCGGTGCGGTAGCCGTGTTGTTGCAAGGTGCGCACAAAGGAGTCCGGGTAGCCGTTTTCATACGCTAATTTTACAAACGGATGGGAGGTAAAAATGACGGATAAACCGTATAAAGTGGATAAGGTGACGTGTTCCAAGGAGGCCGACGGATAACGCGCCATTAAGGCGTCCACTTCCCGGCTGGCCTCGGCGGGGATTTTGGGGTTGAAACGGTGCAGGTATTTAACGGAAAAACTTTCCGCCGCAATTAAAATCACCCGTTTGTAGGGTTTTCCAACGCCTGTGTTGGCGGCGTTCCAAATGCCGTAGCTTTCGGCCAGTTTTTGTACTTGGGTTGACGGCGTGCCGATGTGGGCCTTAGGAGATTTGGCCAAGAGGGCCCGCGCCGTATAAACCGGGGACGGCGCGAGCATATATTGGGCGTAAAAATTATGCGGGGCTTTTAATAGGGCAAGCGGTGGTAAAAAGATGAATAACAATAATCCTGTTGCGCACCACCCCAGGCGCATGGCGGCGGTGCGGCGGGGGGAAGCGGTAAAAAATTTCCGCACCGCAAAAAAACAAAATGCCGCCAAAAGCACAAAATAGCTGATGACCCGCCAATCGGTCAAAAAGTTATAATCGCCGCCTTCCATGGTTTGCAGGTATTTGGCGCCAAAGCGTTCCTTGAAATACCACAAAAGCACAAAATCGGCCGTGAGCGTTAAATAATAAAGGAAAGCGGCAAGCGTCACCGCCCCTTTGTTTTTCAGCCCGCAGATTTGGGCCAAAGAAAGCAGTAAGCCGATAAATAAAAATTCGCAAAGGAGTTTAACCGCCAACGCTGCCGGGGCCGTGGCCCAAGTAAGCTCGTTAAGCTGGTAGAGCCCAAACGCACAAAGTGCCAGGGCGGGAAGGGATAACAAAAATAAGAGTTTATAATCGTTTTTGAAAGCTAAAAAAATAGAATTTTTGAGCGATTGCATGAAATACGCCTGCCTGTTAATTTGATATAATTATTATATCTTATTGTGAGGCTTTGCCGCCTGGCCCGGTCTTGGTGGCCGGCAGGCGCAAAGTAAAACGAACATGGAAAAACAAGAATTAGAAATTATGCGTCATTCGTGCGCTCACGTTTTGGCGCAAGCAGTACAGCAGTTGTTCCCCGGTACAAAATTGGGTATCGGCCCGGCCATTGATAATGGCTTTTATTATGATTTTGACTGCAAAACCCAATTCACGCCGGAAGACCTGAAAAAAATTGAAACCAAGATGAAAGAAATCATCAAGGCGCGCCAACCGTTTGAGCGCAAAGAAATGTCTAAAGCGGAAGCGAAAGAATTTTTTACCAAACGCGGCGAAACGTATAAACTGGAACTGTTGGAAGAATTACAAGACGGCTCCATTACCGTATATATCAACGGCGACTATGCCGATTTGTGCCGCGGCCCGCACTTGGAACACACGGGCAAAATTACCAATTTTAAGCTCTCCGGCATTGCCGGGGCCTATTGGCGCGGGGACGAAAAACGCCCCATGCTCCAGCGCATTTACGGCTTGTGCTTTGGTAGTAAAGACGAGCTGAACGCCTATATCAAACAACAGGAAGAAGCCGCCAAGCGCGACCACCGCAAACTGGGCCCGGAACTGGACCTGTTTACCATTAACGATAACGTCGGCCCCGGCCTTATTTTGTTCCAACCCAAAGGCGGTATGTTGCGCCGCGTGCTGGAAGATTGGATTAAAGACGAAAACTTAAAACGCGGTTATGATTTAGTCGTCAGCCCCCATATTGCGCGCCTACACTTGTTTGAAGTCAGCGGCCACGCCGGGTTTTATTCGGACAGTATGTTTCACCCCATGGAAGTAGACGGCGAAAAGTACCAAATTAAACCCATGAACTGCCCCTTCCATGTGGAAATTTACCGCTCCCACCTGCGCAGCTACCGGGATTTACCTTTGCGCTTTAGCGAATTGGGCACCGTTTACCGCTATGAACGCTCCGGCGCGTTGCACGGGCTTTTGCGTGTGCGCGGGTTTACGCAGGATGATGCGCACATTTTCTGCACGCCGGAACAGGTGGAAGACGAAGTGAAACAATGTTTTGACTTTGCCATGCACATCTTCAAAACGTTCGGCTTTGAAAAATACTCCGTGGAACTTTCCACGCGGGACCCGCAACACCCGGAACATTTTACCGGCGATATAAAAGATTGGGACCGTGCGGAAAACGCCCTGAAACATGTATTGGAAACCAATAACATTCCGTACACCACTCACGCGGGCGAAGCCGCTTTCTACGGGCCGAAGATTGATATTAAAGTAATGGATGCGATTGGCCGCCTGTGGCAGCTTTCCACCATTCAGTTTGATTTCAACCTGCCCCAACGCTTTGATTTGGAATATGTCGCCAGCGAAGGCCGCCAACGCCCCATTATGGTACACCGTGCCATGTTCGGCAGTATAGAGCGGTTTATCGGCGTGATTATTGAACATTATGCCGGGTGGTTCCCGCTTTGGTTGGCCCCGGTGCAAATCAAGTTATTAACGCTGACGGATGCGCAAATCCCCGCCGCTAAAGCCGTGGCGGACAAAATGCGTGCCGCCGGCCTGCGCGTGGAAGTAGACACGCGGCCCGAAAAGCTGGGGCTCAAAATCCGCGAGGCACACCTGGAACGTATTGCCTATACAGGCATTATCGGCGCCAAGGAAGCCGAAAACGGAACCTTAACCATCCGTTTGAAAGACGGCAAAAACCTGGAAGCCCTGCCGGTGGATGAAGTAATTGCCAAAATGAAAGAGGAAGTGGCCAGCCGCTCCTTAAAAAACTTGTTGGCATAACGTCCGGTTTGTTGTAAAGTTGCCCCGGGGCTGGAAAACCGGGGCAATTTTTATTATACTTTAGGTAGCTTTTATTTGGATAGGAGAAAAAATGAAAAAGGGTTTTACCTTAATTGAATTATTGGTAGTTGTGCTGATTATCGGCATTTTGGCGGCGGTGGCTATGCCGCAATATCAAACCGCCTTGTTAAAATCCCGTTTAGGCTCGGCTATCCCCATAGCGGACGCTATTAAATTGGGCGCGGAAATGGACTTTGCCGAAAACCGCCACTTGACGGACTCCACCGCCGATTTGCCTATTGCTCCGCCCGCCAGTTGCGGCAGAGATTCGGGCGGTATGGTGGTTTGCCCGAACGTGTATTTGGACCTTTCCACCACCGGCGCCACTTATGATGTGTTGGTATTAGTGCCTAACCGCGCCACGGCGGAAGTGGGCTACCGGGTGTGGTTAAATGTGCCCCCTAACGAAACCAGCAACAGAGCCGGCCAACGGGAATGTTGGGCCGTCAACGGCAACACGCGTGCCGCCGCCGTGTGCAAAAGTTTAAGCGGCCGCAGTGCCAAAAGCGGTAATGTGACTTACGACAAAAATTGGGACGTTTACGTTATGTAAATCCCTTTTATTTAAGGCCCCCGCCCGGGGGCTTTTTTTATGCCCGGCCCGGTGGACCCGAAGGGGCATTTGTATAGTAATAAAATTTGTGTATTAAAGTAAATTTTGATATAATATGTCAAGGGTTTTTTATGCACCGAGCAGAAATTTTGCAAACAAACCTAACCCGGGTAGAACAAACTATCGCACAAGCGTATGCGCAAGCGCGTGTAAAAACAGGCCCGGTAAGTTTAATGGCCGTCACCAAGTACGCCCAAGATGAAGACGTTTTAACCCTTTTGGCAACGGGGCGTATTAAGCATATAGGGGAATCCCGCGTGCAGCAGGCGTGGGCCCGGTGGACAAACCCCGTTTTTGCAAAGTATCCCGTCGTTAAGCATTTTATCGGTCATTTGCAGAAAAATAAGGCGGCCCGGGCCGTTGAGTTATTTGATTTTATTGATTCCGTGGACAGCCTGCCTTTGGGCGAAGTTTTAAGCACGCTGGCCGTAAAAAAAGGCAAATGTGTGCGCGTATTAGTGCAGGTGAAACTGACGGATAAAGAAAGCCAATCCGGCTTGCCTTTGGCGCAGGCGCGCCAACTGGCCGCACAGTTAAAAAAACTGCCTGGTTTGCAGGTGTGCGGCTACATGGCTATTGCCCCGCAGGCGCAACAACCGCAAGTGTTGCGCGGCTTGTTTGCCGGGGTGCGGGAGGCGTTCTTGCAGGATTTTACCGGTGCGGAAAGGTGGCTTTCGCTGGGGATGAGCGAAGATTATGCGCAAGCGGTATTAGAGGGTTCCACCTTGCCGCGTATAGGCAGTGCAATTTTTGCCAAAAATTTGGAGGATTTATGATTATAAAGGTACGGGTAATCCCTACGACGGGGAATAACGAGGTTATCAGCCGCATTGGCAGCGTGTTGCGTGTAAAAATTAAAAATAAAAAAGTAGATGATGACGCCGCCAATGAAATTATGAAATCCTTTTTGGCCGATTTTTTTGCCGTAAAGTTGGAAAGCATTATTATTGTAAAAGGCGCCAAAGGCAAAGAAAAAACCGTAGAAGTGCGCGACAAAAGCGAAGAAGAATTGCGCAAAATTATGGATTCTATTCCGTAGGCTTTCCTTTTTAGTTTTTTACAAGGCTCCGCAAGGGGCCTTTTTTTATGGGGAAAAACTGGGTTGGTGTACTCTGCGCAATTCTTGCTGGCTGTGCAGGTGCCCTTTTTTTATGGGAGCATAACTGCCTTGGCGTACTCGGTGCAATTCTTGCTGGCTTGCTCTAGCCGGGGGAGTTTTTAGTGATTTTTAGGGCGTAATAGGCGCACCCTGCGCACGCGGGGCACGCGGCCGGTGTTCTGCAAAAGCGGCGTTAGCGGCCGAAATGAAAAGGGGGAGTTGTTTTTTGGGTTTATTTCCGCTACAATTAAATAATTGGAGGATTGTATGATGAAAAAAGGTTTTACATTGATAGAATTGCTTGTAGTTGTATTAATTATCGGTATTTTGTCGGCGGTGGCGCTACCCCAATACCAGCGCACGATAGCCAAAGCCCGCACGACGGAAGCCATGGTGGCCCTAAAAGCCATTACGGACGCGCAGGAAGTGTATTTTATTGCGTATGATGATTACGCGGCGGATATTTCCCAATTAGACGTAAAAGTGGACCCCGGCAAGAATTATACTTACGATTGCTCCAGCAAGCGCACCTGCTTTGCCCACCCGACCATCGCGGATTGCCCGGTCATTGAGTTCCATTTGGCCCAAAAGGTAAACAATGCGCAGGACAACTATTTAGGCAAGCACTGGTGCCAAGTAGCCGGCTCTACCAGTGAAATCGCCAAAAGTGTTTGTAAATCTTTCGGGCCGGAAGATACCACCATGCCCGCCGGAAAGTATTATTTAATCGGCACGTTTAACAACTAACCGTTTGCTTGTTTTAAGGAAAGGGGGCGCTTGCGGGCGCCCCTTTTTGCGTGAGAGCCGCCCCGGCCCCGGTGGCATATTTACTATAATATATATATGCAAAGCCAAACACGCAAAGGGATGCTGATTATTGCCATAGCCAACGGCTTATTACTGTTTGGGTATGGGTTATCTCTCCCGTTTTTTACCATTTATTTAATTTCCCAACGCGGTTTAAGCGCCAGTATGGCGGGGCTGATTATTGCCCTGGCCGGGGTATCGCGTTGTGTTTCCAGCGCCATTAGCGGGGAGTTGGCCGATGTGTTCGGCCGTAAAACCGTGATGATGTGGGGGCTTTTCAGCCAAATTATTGCCATGTTGGGGTTGGGGCTTTGTATTGAGTTAAAAGTGCAGGTGGGGTATATGCTCCTGTGCTATTTTTTAACCACGTTTTTGGGCGCGTTTTTCCGCCCGGCTTCCAATGCGTGGGTGACGGATAACACCACCCCGCGGGAACGGGTGGAAGCGTTTGGGCTTATCCGTATCGGCCTGAATATCGGTTGGGCGTTGGGCCCGGCCGTGGGCGGCTTTTTGGTGCGCTATTCGTACAGTATGGCGTTTTATTTTACAGGCATTTTGTATGCCGTCACTATTTTGTATTTGGGGCGGCTGGTGGTGGATAATCACGCCCCTTGCAAATCCCGCAAGCCCAGTTTTGTTTCCACGCTTTTATCCTTAAAAGATACGCGTTTAGCCAAAATTTGTTTTTATGTGGTGCTTATTACGGCGGTGAACTCCCAACTGGTGGTGGGGCTGTCTATCCACTGCAACCGCTATTTACACATGCCGGAGTATTACATTGGGTGGTTTTTTACCATTAACGGCCTCGTCACCGTGTTTTTGCAGTATTGGGCCAGCAAATGGGCGGCCAAAGTGCGCCTTTCAACCGGGATGTTGGTGGGCTGTTTATTATATGCGGTGGGGTTTGGTTCGGTAGGGTTTTTTGATTCGTTCCTGCTGATTGGTTTTGGCGTGTTTTTGGCGGGGTTGGGGGAGCTGATTGTTTCCCCGGGGGAACAGACGTTGGTTTCCAATATAGCCTCGCGCGAAACCCGCGGCCGCTATTTGGGTATGCTGATGGTATTTTATAATTTAGGCTCGGCGGTGGGCTTTTTTGGGGCCGGAATGTTGGGCGATTATGTGGCCCCGCGTTATTTGGCGGGCCCGTGGTTGATTGTGGGCGTGTTGGCCGTGCTGGCCGGAGTTGGATTTTTTAGAATGCGGTATAGTTTAACGAACGAGGAAGACGGCAAAATGACCGCCCCTGTTCCCATAAAAAAAGATACCGTCACTTTACATTAAGGAGTGCTGTATGAGAGGAATTATTTTTGCTGTATTGACGTTGGTGTTGGGCGGAGTGTTGGGCTTGGGGTTAGAAAAATTAGCCTCTTTCCTGCCTATGGAAATGGACAACGCGCTGACCCGTACTTATATGTTGGGTATTCATCCGTTGGCGTTGCGGGTGACTATTTGCGGGGTTATCGGCCTGATTTTGGGCTATTTGATTGTTGCCAAATTTGTGAAGAAATAATATGTTAATTTTGGCCTCCAAATCACCCCGGCGCATAGATTTATTAAAAAGTTTGGGGTTTTCGTTTGAAATTATCCCGTCCCAAGCGCCCGAAAAAACCGCCTATAAACGCCCCGGTTTTAAGGTGCGGGATTTGGCCGTTAAAAAAGCGTTTGACGTAGCCAAAAAGTACCCCGCCGCCACGGTTATTGGCGCGGATACGCTGGTTTATTGCAAAGGCCAAGTAATCGGCAAACCGAAAGACGAAAAAGACGCCCTGCGCATTTTGCGTATGTTAAACGGCGCGTGGCAATCCGTCTATACCGGCGTGTGCATTTTGAATTTGGAATCCAAAAAAATGATGTACGGCGTGGATGTTTCCAAATGCAAGGCGCGCAACTTGCCGGACGAGGAACTAAAAAAAATGGCCGGCAAACATTTGGACAAAGCCGGCGCCTATGCCGTGCAGGACGAAGACGACCGTTTTATAGAAAAAATTGTGGGCAGCCGTACCAATGTGGTGGGGTTCCCGGTGGAGTTTTTCCAAAATTTATACAAGGAGTTTGAATCTAAATGAAAAAGACCGATTTGTTAATTATTGGTGCAGGCCCGGCGGGGTGTTCCGCCGCTATTTATGCGGTGCGTGCGGGGCTGAAAACGGTTATTGCCGGGGGAGCTATGCCCGGCGGCCAACTGTTGCAAACCAGCGAAATTGAAAACTATGCCGGATTTATTGACCCGGTGGGCGGTTTTGATTTAATGGAGCGCATGCACAAACAATGCAAACGCCTGGGCGTGGAAATGCTGACGGACGAAGTGGCCCAATTAAAAGGCAGTAAAACCCCATATACGGTAGTAATGGCGGGGGGAGAAGAATACGAGGCCGCATCCGTAATTATTGCCACGGGGGCGCGCGCCCGGTGGTTAGGGGTTCCCAACGAAGAAAAATTCAAAGGGCATGGCCTTTCCGCCTGCGCCACTTGCGACGGCTTTTTTATGCGCGGCAAAGAGGTTTGCATTGTGGGCGGCGGCAATACCGCGTTTGAAGATGCGTTATTTTTGGCCCAATTTTGCACAAAAGTATATTTAATTCACCGCCGGGATGCGTTCCGCGCGGACCAAGTGACCGTAAACAAAGTGCGCGAAAACCCTAAAATTACGTTGGTGTTAAACAGCGTGGTGGAAGAATTGTTAGGGGACGAAACCGTTTCCGGCGTGCGTATTAAAAATGTAAAAACCAACGCAACGAGCGAACTGGCATGCCAGGGGGTGTTTGTGGCGGTGGGCGCCGTGCCTCAAACGGACTTTTTGAAAAATTCGCTGGTGGGGTTGGCCGATAACGGCCTGGTGCTGGCGGATGAACGCACGCACACCACGTTGGAGGGCGTATTTGCCGCCGGAGATTGTGCGGATAAATACTACCGCCAGGCGGTGATTGCGGCGGGGAGTGGGGCGAAGGCGGGGATAGAGGCGGCGGCCTTCGTAAACCTGCACCGCTAAAGGGGAACGGCTGTTGGTAGGATTTAGAGATTAACGCACAAGGGGAAAA
>UQFW01000040.1 GCA_900540405.1 Candidatus Avelusimicrobium faecicola
CAGCGCCAAAATTCCCACAATTACGCTTAACGAGGCCACCACCGGCACATGGAAAACACGGCTTACCAACATTTTGGCCCCTACAAAGAACAAAATAACGGAAATGCCGTATTTGAGGTAGGGGAATTTGTTGGCCATGCCGGACAATAAAAAATACAAAGACCGTAAACCAATAATAGCAAAAATGTTGGACGAATACACCAAAAACGTGTCTTGCGTAATGGATAACACTGCCGGGATGGAGTCCACCGCAAAAATCAGGTCGGACATTTCAATCACCAGCACCGTGGCAAACAGCGGGGTGGCCAGCCATTTGCCGTTTTCTTTAGTAAAAAAGTTTTCCCCGTGGTAGTCCGTTTTAATGGGCATTATTTTTTTGAAAACTTTTAAGATGAACGATTGGCTGGGGTCAAAATTATCGTCTTCTTTTTGCAGGAGCATTTTGGTTGCCGTAAAAATAAGCAACGCCCCGAACAGGTAAATCGTCCACGAGAACGCGGAAATAAGCTGTACGCCGATAAAAATAAACAAAAAGCGCATGATTACGGCCCCCAAAATACCCCAGAGCA
The DNA here is from genome assembly GCA_900540405.1 of Candidatus Avelusimicrobium faecicola. Classification (GTDB taxonomy): domain Bacteria; phylum Elusimicrobiota; class Elusimicrobia; order Elusimicrobiales; family Elusimicrobiaceae; genus Avelusimicrobium; species Avelusimicrobium faecicola. The sequence goes on from UQFW01000040.1 coordinate 570, forward strand.
ACACTTTGGGCTGTAAATCCCGCGCGATGGCAAAATAGCCGAAAATCATAATAAATACAAACATATTATCCACGGACAGGGAATATTCCAGTACATACCCGGTAAAAAATTCCAGTGCGTGCGTGGGGCCTTCCACCAGCCAAATGGCGCCGCCGAATAATACCGCTAAAGAAACCCACGCGCAGACCATACCTGCGGCCTCTTTAATGGAAACGTGCCCATGATGTTTGTTGAGTACGGCTAAATCAATAAATAAAGCGGCCAGTACAATTACCCAAAAGGCAATCCACATAGCCACCGATACAGTAGTTGTGACGGGTTCCATAGAATTAAATTCTCCGTAAAATTAAGATAATAAAATTATACAAATTTTGCCGGAGACGGCAGAAAGCGTTTGGCCCCGGGCGGGAAAAATGCTAAAATAAATGTATTCACGCCGAGATAGCTCAACTGGCAGAGCAACGGTTTTGTAAACCGTAGGTTGTGGGTTCGACTCCCATTCTCGGCTTTTTTTGCGTCCTCTTTTGCCCGCCGGCGTTGTCCTCGCAACCTCGGATACCTCGGGCTGCCGCCCTTTTTACAGTATACGCTCGGTTGCTGTGTCCTAGCCGGACAGCCAAAATACTCGCAAAAAATACGCCGGTTGTGTGGAATGGGTTTAAGTTTTTGGCGCCTGTTATTATGTACGGCGGTTTAGGGCTATTTCTTGTTCTCGGCTTTTTTTGCGTCCTCTTTTGCCCGCCGGCGTTGTCCTCTTACTTGCGGTTCCTTATCCTCTTTTTGCATAAAATTCCCCTTGCGCGGCGTTGGGGGCTCCGGCTTTTTTGCTACAATGCAATATAAGGTTATTTATGAAAAAACTTCTCTTTTTACTCGTTTTATGTGTGGGGGGCGGGTTGGTGTCCGCCGCCGAATGTCCCGCGGAACAGGATGCGCTCCTTTCCGCGCTATCCGCCCAATTACGGCGTAATTTCAAAACGCTTAAAAAATTGCGCCCGCCGGTGTATTATATGTCTTACCAACTGTATGAAACGTCCGCTTTTCAAGCCAATGCCAGGGCCGGAGCCTTGGAATTTTCCATTACGGACGATTCCGGCGCGGTGGATATTTCCGCCCGCGTGGGCAGTGTGCATACCGATAATACCCACGAATTAAAAGGCACCTATACAAATACGGATTTGGTTTCCGTGCAAGTGCCTTTGGCCCGGCGGGATTCTTTGGCGTTGCGCAACGCTTTGTGGCGGGGCACGCAGGCGGCGGTGGAAAACGCCCAACAGGAATACAACCGGGTGCTTTCCAACAAACAGGTGTCCGCGGAAAATATGGATACATCGGACGATTTTGCCTTGCCGCAAAAAAATATATTTTGCCAAGAGGAAAAAACATTTGAATACAACCGGGCCGAAATAGAGGAACGCTTGAAACGGCTGTCTTTGCAGGGGGAAAAATATGATTTTGTGGATGATGCCGCCTTTGCTTTCCGGCTGGAGCGCATTAATACTTATTTTGTAGACAGTGTGGGCAACCGCATTTTTACTTCCCGGGCGTTCGGACGCTATATTTTGAGCGTGCAGGCCCGCAACCCGGACGGTATGGATTTGGAACGCAATATGATTTATGACGGGGTAAAAGCGGAGGACTTCCCCACCGAAGAAACCATGGCGGCGGATTTAGAGCGCATGGCGCAAGAATTAAAAGCCTTAAAAAATGCGCCGGTGGTGGAGCCGTTTACCGGGCCGGTTATCTTAAAAAACCGGGCGAGCGGGGTGTTCTTCCACGAAATTTTAGGCCACCGCTTGGAGGGACACCGCCAAAAAAGCGATACTTTCGGGCAGACGTTCACTAAAAAAGTGGGGGCGCAAATTGTATCCCCCATTTTAAGCGTGAGCGATAATCCGCGTTGGGAAGAATTTAACGGTATTCCGCTCCGGGGGTTTTATCTGTTTGACGACGAAGGCAACCCGGCCGAAAATGTGCCGTTGATTGAAAAGGGCGTACTTAAAAACTTTTTAATGAGTGCCAGCCCTATCCAAAATTTTTCTAAATCCAACGGACACGGGCGCAAGTCCGCCGGGTACCGGGTGGTGGCGCGCATGGGCAATACGGTCATCACGCCGCAAGAAAGTATGCCGTATGCGCAGCTAGAGCAAAAACTGCTGGAAGAAATCAAGCGCCAGGGCAAACCGTACGGGCTAATTATAGAAGATATTTCCGGCGGATTTACCATGACCGACACTTCGGCCCCGCAGTCTTTTAAGGTAAACCCGTTGCTGGTCTACCGGGTGTACCCGGACGGCCGCAAAGAAGTAGTGCGCGGGGTGGATTTGGTGGGCACTCCGCTGGCCAGTTTCAGCAAAGTAATTGCGGCGGGGGACGATTACGCCGTTTTTAACGGCAGTTGCGGGGCGGAATCCGGCTGGGTGCCGGTGTCGGCGGTTTCCCCCAGTATTTTAGTGGCCGAAATGGAAGTGGAAAAGGTGGCCAAGAGCCCTTCTAAACCGCCCATTTTGCGCCCGCCGTATACAGAAAATCACAAGGGGAAGAAATAAATGAAATTACTGTTTACTTTGCTTTTAGTAGTAGCGGGCGGCGGTTTTTGCGCGGCGCAGGATGTGTACTTTTCCGCCATGAAAGACGAACTGGCCCGCACCCATAAAAAATTGCAATTAAAAGATTCCGTGCGCCCTTATTTTACTTCTTATGTATTGACGCAATCTTCCGGGCTCCGCGCACAAGCCGCGTGGGGAGAGTTGGAAATCGCGGCCACCGCGGCGCAAAACGAGCCGTTGCGCACCGCGGTAGTGAATATGATTGTAGGGAACGCCAAAGAAAACAGCAATAATTTCCAGGCGGAGCGTGCCCTGGGTATGTTGTATGCGTACGCGCCCACAACGGTATATTTCCCGGCCGGGAATTACGCGGGAATCCGCGAGGGGTTTTGGCGCGCTACCGACGAAGAATACCGCCAAGCATTAGAAATGTTCTCCCAAAAAGAAGCGTATAAGCGCAAGAAACGGCTGAAAGAAACAGGCCAGGATTTTGCCCCGGCCAAGGCGGCCCGGTTTATCGGCCCGGCAGATACCGCCGAATTGGATAAGCCGGAAGATATGAACCGTTTGGCGCGTGAAATTTCTGCCTTAGGGAAGAAATATCCCTATTTGGATGTGGCCCGGGCACGGGTTTCCGGGCAACGCCTGAACTATTGGTATATGGACAACCACGGCGGGGCGTGGCGGTTAGGGCATACGGTGCGGAGCATTTATTTAACGGCCCAACTGCGCAACAAAGCCGGCTACCGGCAACGCTTTGAAACCGAGTTTAACTATGTAGATACGCCTTTCCCGCCGCAGGCAGAACTGCTGGAAAAAGCAGACCAGTGGTTTGCCGCTATAAATGGGGTTTATCCGGCCCGGAAAGCCGAGCCGTATTTGGGCCCGGTATTGTTAAGCCCGCAGGCCGCGGCCGGTTTTATCCGTTCGCTTTTAGTGCCGGAAATCAGCAACACCACGGCCCTGCTTAGTGATTCGGACGGCGGCGGCACCGCCGGCAAATTTAAGGATAAACTGGGCCAGCGCGTTTTTGCGCCCGGCTTTACCATTACGGACCGCCCGCTTTTAAGCAGTTATAAAGGCACGGCCCTGTTGGGGTATTTCCCGGTGGATATGGAAGGCGTTGCCGCGCAGGATATTACACTGGTTAAAAACGGAAAATTGACCGATTTGCCGTTCAGCCGCAGTTTGCCGGCGGCGCGTAAAGCCGGCAACGGCCATGCGCGTATGACGGAAAACAAACGCCCGCGGGCAGGCATTACCAATTTGTTTATCACGCCGGAGCAGGCTTTTACGCCGGATGAAATGAAACAAAAGTTAATCGCCCGCTGTAAAGCATTGGATTTGGAATACGGCTACCGCTTGGAAACCATGGCGGGCCCGGGTGCGATGCGTTTAACCCGCATTTATGTAAAAGACGGCCGGGAAGAGCCGGTGTACGGAATGGCGCCGCGCAATTTAACCACCCGCGCTTTGCGCGATATTTTAGCCGCCGGAACGGATGAAACAACCTTTCAGAAATTCGGTTTAGAGGCCCATTCCGTGACGGTGCCTTCTTTACTGGTGGATGAAATGGAATTGTGGGCCGGAGATGAACAGCCGGACCGCGCGCCGTATGTGGCAAAGCCGCAATAAACAAAGGTTTACTGATAAAAAATCCGCCTTATTTCAGGCGGATTTTTTTGTGCTTTATACAAGGGAAAATGTGCCCCGGCCGGGAAACTAAGGCGCCGTTTTTGCCGGAGGGTTCTGCAAGGCTTGGGCAAAACGGTGGATAAAAGTGTCTTTGTCGTCGGCGCGGATTTGGGCTAAATACTTTTTGGCTTCCCCGTGTTGGCCGCGTGCGCTGGCATTCATGGCCAGTACAAAGCGGGCCAGTTCGTTTTCCGGGTAGCGGGCCAATATATAGCGGGCGGTTTGGTCGGAGGCGTCGTATTGCCCGGCTTGGTGGAGCCACAACGCCCGGTAGGCTTGCAAATCTTCCCGCTCCGGCGCTAATAACAGGGCTAGGTCCAAATCGTTCAGGGCCGCCGTTAAGCGGTTGAGGCCGCGCTGTGCTTTGGCGCTTAAAAGCCAAAAATCGGCATTTTCCGGCTCTTGCTCCAGCGCTAGGGTAATGTGAATAAAAGCGTTGGCAAAATCCTTTTGCTGGTAAAACGAGGCCGCATAGCGGGCCCGGTGAACGGCGGCCGCTTGCGGATACAGCGCAAAGAGTTTTTCGTAATAGCCGCGGGCTTTGGAATAAAACCCGGTTTTTACATATACTTCCCCTAACCCGGCCAAAACATTTTGGTTGGAAGGTTCCAACTGCAAGGCGCGTTCGTAAAGTTCTATGGCGCGGTCGGTCAGACCGGTGCGGTTGTACAAGGTGGCGGCGGCCAGTAAAAGCGGCACGTCTTTCGGGTGAAATTCCAACGCTTCCAAATACGTTTCCAACGCACTGCTTAAATTGCCTAAATGTTCATAACTTTTCCCCAACAGGCGGTAGGCGCGCACTTCCCGGCGGCGCACGTTGCGGGTTTTGTAAATGTAATTGGATAAATCGGCCACGGCGGCCTGGTAGTTCCCGGCATTAAATAAATCCCGCGCGTGGCGGTAGTCGTTGCGGTCTTGGGTGGAAAGCACCCCAAAGCCCAGTAGCCCCGCCTGCCCGGCGCACCCGGTTAAACAGCACGCAAACAGCGCCAAACACACGGTTTTAAGGTTCATATACATACCGCCCCATTTTTAAGAGTAAATCTTCCTGCAAGGCAGGCAGCGCCAGGGTGGCGGCTTTGAGCCCCACTTCGCCCGCTTGCGGCAGTTTGTTTAGTTCCAAGGTGGAAATGTTTAACACCCGGTTGGTAATTACAAAATCGGCCTTTTTGGAGGATTCTTCTATCATCGCCGCGCCGCGTACATCCCCCACGCGCAAAAAATAAGCGGCAATAGATTGGGGCGCATCTGACGAAAAATCCGGCGGCGTGACGGAGGCTATGATGTAATCCGCCCCCATATTGCGCAGGGTTTCGGTGGGCAGATAATCCACCACGGCGCCGTCTACCAGTTGGCGGTGGCGGTATTCCACCGGGGCAAAAATGCCGGGCAGGTTCATGCTGGCGCGCACGGCAATAGCCAAGGGCCCGGAATTGAATAATACGCGCTCCCCGGTTTTGGCATCCATCGCCGCGCAGGAAAAGGGAATTTGCATATCTTCAAAGCGCATTTCGCCCAGTTGTTCGTTTAAGAAATTTTCCATATTGCTGGAAGACGGCAACTGCCGCGCCAGTAAAAAGCGCAAAAGCCCGCCCACGTTTAAGTCCGGCGTGATTTTTTGTAGCGTCATGTGGCGGCTGATTTCCCATAATTTGGAGGTAGGCACCCCGGCACTATACAGCGCGCCCACTACCGAGCCCATGGACGTACCGGCCATGCTGTCTATGGGCAGGCCGGCGTTGTCTAATACTTCCAGCACGCCCACATGGGCAAAGCCGCGCACGCCGCCGGCGGACAAGGCCACCCCGATTTGCGGGCGTTTGTTTTTAGGCAGTTGGATGAGTTCTTCCCATAAAAAATTGCGCAAAATTTCGTCATCCGTTTCCCGCCCGAGGGACAGGGCCGGTTGGGCGGAAACAAGCAGTAAAATAAACCCTAAAACGGATAGAAAAATGCTTTTTGCGTGCATTATAAATCCTTGCCGATAGCCCATTCCAGTTGGGCTTTGGCGGTTAAGTTATTGCGAATGGCCTGGTAATAATCCGTGCCGGTTTGCAAATAAGCCTGTGCGGCGCGGAGGGGGGATAAGCCGGATAAGGGGGTCCGTTCCGCTTTGGTCAGTTGGGCGGAAACGTCGTTAAAGGTTTCTTGCCGGGTAAGCACTTCCGTTTGCCAAAACGTCATGGCCGCGTGGGCCTGGGCCACTTGTACATGGATTTTATCTTCTATGGCGGAACGGCGCAACGTGCTTTGGCGTTGTTCGGCCTTTTTTTGGGCGGATTGGTTGGCTATGTTGTACGAAAACGGCAACCGCACCGCTAAAGAAATTTGTTTGTTGACCGCATCTAAATTATCATAGCCCAGTTGTTCATAGCTGCCGGTTAAAATTACATCCGGGTAGCGGCGGGAAAGGGCTAAATCTATGGCCAGGTTATCTAATTCCAACGCATAAATGGCGGATTTTAATTCCGGGCGAAACTCCATAGACCATAAATTGAGGTGCGGCAAATCCAAATCCACCTGTACGGGTTTGAATGCCCCCACCACTTTTACATGGGAGTTCAGTTCCTTATTTAAGGCTACCAACATGGCCAGTTCCGCTTGTTTGAGGTCGTGCAGAGCGGCGTGTTGCGCAACCGTAAAGCGGGCCCATTCGGCCCGGGCTTGCACCCGCTCCCAGGGGGAAAAGACGGAGTTTTTGTAATACCGGGTGGCTTTTTGGGTGGCTTTTTCGGTCAAGAGGGCGTATTCCTGGGCGTATTGTAAATTGAAAAATGCCTTTTTGATGTTTAATACCACGGCGTTTTTAACGGTATCGTATTTGCTTTGGGCCTGTTTTAAGTTGGCGCGGGCCATTTTTAAGGCGCCGGACATCCGCCCGCCCGAATACAAATACTGGGTGGCGGTAATGCCCACCCCGTAAAACTGGTTTTTATAGGAGTCGTCCGTTAAGCGGATGAGGTCATCACTTAAAATAAAGCGGTTGGCAACGGATTCCGGCAGTACCATCGGGTAATCCAAATGAAACCAAGTGGCCGTACCTTGCAGAGCCACTTGCGGGAAGAACATAAATTTAGCCTCGCTTACTTTTTGTTCGGCAATAATAATTTCTTGCCGGGCGGTTAAAAAATCCGTATTGTTTTCCAACCCCAGGCGGATGGCGTTTTCCAGCGTGAGTTCATCATTAATTAAACTGGAAAATTTAATGCCGTATTCTTTTTGGGCGAATGCCGCCTGGGCGGCACAGAACACCAGTATTAAAAGCAGTAATTTTTTCATAATATCCCCTATTTTTTGTTTTGCATATCCGCCTGTATTTTATCCATCATTTGGTTGAAGGCATCTTGCAAATCCATAAATTGGTCCCCTTTGCGCAAATGCACGCGCTGGGAATAATCCCCTTTGGCAATAGCTTTGCACACTTGTTCAAAACGGTATACCGGCCCGGCCATTTTGTGCGATACCAGGGCGGAAATAACCACCACACATAAAATATAAAGCGCCAGTTTGTAGGCAAAAGAGGTCATAATAGGCAGTAAATTATCATACAGCGGTTGTATGAGTACGGGGTAGCGGTCAAAAATTTCATCCAGCGTGGCGGAAAGTTCAAAGGTCATAATCCCTAGGCCGATGAGTACGCTGAAAATAATAAGCATCATATAGCGCAACTGGAGCGATTTTTTAATAAAAATCGTGCGTCTTTTGAATTGCGGTGCGCCGGGTTTGGGCGTTAATTGTTGGTTCATAAGTCCTCGTATAAAAGCGGCTCCGCCGCCGCAGGGGCGCGGAGCCGGCTAAAAAAACAATGTCTGAATGTTAAAAATTGGTGACGTAGCGGATTTGCAAAATGCGTTCGCTTTCGTCCCCGCGGCCGATACGCCGTACGCCGGCATCCAACACCAGGGAGGGGTGTAAATAAAACCGCGCGGCAATATTCAAGCGGGAGTCCCGCATGTTGCGGATGTTATCCCACTCGGCCACTAACCCCACCATATCCTGAACGGTGTAAGACATACCGGTAAACATATATAATTCGTCAAAGTCAAAATCGGAAAAATTAAGCCCGGCGGTGGCATCCAACCCGGGGATGATAATTTCCCGCGTGAGGGACAAATACCCGCCCTTGCGGTCGTCCATATATTCTTTATTTTTATTTACCGGGTAGGTATAAATGCGGTTTTGGTAGCCGTAGCCGTAGCGGCGGCCGTCGTAGCCGATGGCAATAGCGGGGATGTATAAATTGCCGTCAAAAATTTTCCATTTGGCCTGAAAATCCGGGTCCAGCACTTTAACGGAAGACGAATCCCCCACCAGCTCGTGCGAGGCAACGGAAATGCCGATATTAATGCGGGGATAAACGCCAAAATCTATGCTTTCCATAACCGTTCCGTGCGAATACGCGCGGGTGGTAAAGGACGCCTGGTAGCGGTCCAACACTTCCGCGGTGGGCACGTCTAACAGCATGGTTTCCATGGAAACCGGGTCGCCTTGTTCGGCCTGGGCGGCCAATGGGAAAAAGGCTAAAAAGACAAATAACAAAGTTTTAAGTTTCACAGTATCAGCTCCTTATAAAAAATTATAACCAAACGCGGATATCTTTGACTTCCGGTTTTACTACATAGCGGATGTTGTGCAGATAAATGCTTTCGCGTGCGGCCATAAAATCGTTTGCATCCCGGGGGAATTCTAATTCAATGTGGCCTTTGTCCGCATGGGTGGTATCGTGTACCACGGCCAAGTGCCAGCGGTCCAGGTGTTCGGTATCATAGGCGTTGCGCGGGTTATCAAAATTGCGCAAAACCACCATGCCTTTGGGGAGCGGGCCCGCATCCACCGGCAGGGTTTTGGTAATTACGTGGCGGGTAAGCACGGTTTTGCCTTTTAACGGCCCGCGCAGAAAAGTCACTTTATAGCGCGGGTCTTCCCCGTGCGGTTTTTGGTCCAGGCGGGCCAGGCAATAAGTGGCGTAAAAAGTGCCCATGTTTTCGCACTGGGCAAAAACATTCCGGCGGAAAAGGCGTTCATATTCCTGTTTATAATCGGAGCGGTCATAGGGGGCTTCTTTGGAACCGCGGCACCCGGCTAAACAAGCCAGCGTGCAGAATACCAGCAAAAAGGGAATCAGTTTTTTCATAAAAACTCCTTAAATAAAACCCGCAAAAGGGCTGTTCATACTATTAAAATTATACCCGTTTTAAGTGTGTTTGGAAAGCCTAATTTAAGGGAGTAATTTTAGCGGGGCCCGGCCCGCATAAAAACCGGGCCTTTTAGCAAGGCCCGGTGTGCAAAAGTTATTTACGCTTGCCGGCACTTTTTTTAGCGCCGGAGCGTTTGGCCCCGGTTTTTGGGGAGCCGTTTTTGGCCGCACCTTTGTTGGCGGCGGATTTATTAATACTTCTAATGGCCCGGTTTAATTCTTTGGTGGATTTACCGGCGGCTTTTTCGGCGGCGGCGCGGGCGGAGTCGGCAATGTTTTGCTGGCGGAGCCCTTGTTCCACCTGGCGCACGAACGCGCCCATTTGTTGTACGCGCTCGGTTAAGTCTTCCTGCACAATTTGCCCGCGTTCTTCGGCGGTGAGGTTATTTCCTCTTTCAAAAGCGGAGCCGTCTTTACCCCACACAAAGAAAGCCGGGTTTTCCTGGAAGGCGTCCCGGATGTCCCGGGCGTTTTGCGGGTCCGGCACATAAAACACCAGGTTATTGTTGCGCGTTTGCGGGTTCAACAGGTTTTTATCGTCATTCCGGGCGTTCAGTTCGTCTAACTGCGCGCGCGTAATGGGAATATACGCCGGGGCTTTTTCGGACAAATTGCGTTGGATTTCCATAAAACGCAGGGTGGCTTCATCGCTCAAATCCGTTTCATTATCCAAATTTTCCAAGGTTTTTTGGGCAATTTTCTGGTAAATATCCAGCGGGTCTTCCACCGGGTTTACCCCGGCGGCGGTCACGGCTTCGCGCACGTCCGGGTATTGTTGCACCCGGTTGGGAATCCAGTAGCAGTCGCCTTTGTCGCACCCTTGGGTTTTTAACAGGGCGTTGTATACTTCCCGCATGTCGGACGTAGAGGCAGAGCCCTCCTGTTCTTGGGCATCCGGCGGCATTAAATGGTTCGTTTTACCTAACACAACCAGTACGTTTACTTCGGGCAGTTTATCGGTTAACTGCTGTAAGTTTAATTTTTCAATCATTTGTTGGCGCCCGGCCTGTTTGCTTTGCTCCAAGGCTTTGGCATCTTTCCAGGCGGAGGGGTCTTCGGATATAGAATGGGAAATAGAGCAAACTTGTTCCCCGGTGTTGTATAAGGAACCGCTTTCCCCGCGGCAACCGATGGTGCTGGGCAGGCGGTCCGTAGCCGGGGCATCTCCGGCCGCTTCCTGGACTTGTTTATCCAGCATGGCGGCTAATTCGGCCCGTTTTTGTTCCCGGAACGCTTTTAGTTTTTCTTGCAAAGATTCGCGTTCTTCGGCAGTAAGGCTTTCGTCGGAATTTTTCAAAGCCCACTCGGCCGCGCGGTCAATGGCAACCATGGGGTCAAACATTTCGGCGGCGGACGTGAACGGCCCCGCATATTCCCCGCCGCGTGCGGCATTTTTGGCGCCTGCGGCCGTCCGCGTATTGAGCGTAATATTGGGTATGCCCGGTTTCTGCCGCGCGGACGAAGAAGCGGTTTTACCGTCTGTGGTGCCGAGCCCGTCCCCTCCGGCTAAGGCCAGCGCATCCGGGCCCATCCCGGCTTTTTGGGCCGGCGTTTTGCCAAAACCAAAGAAGTTTTTAATAGGTGCAAACACGCGGGCAAAAGCGGATTGTTCTTCGTCGGACTCGGGCGCTAAAGCAGGGGTGTAGCGGGCGGCGCGTTCCTGGCGGACGTAGCGCTCGTAAGCGTCATCATCCGAGTTAATTTCGTGCATACCGCGCCCGGCGCCTTCCGGGGCCGTCTGGCGGACGAGGACCCAGTTGCCGTCTTCGTCTTGGATGGCGTTGGGCTGATTAAAGCGCGGGGTTTCTCCGTTTTCCGTACCGGGTGCGGCGGCGCTATAACGGCTTTCGGCCGTGGCGTTTTGGGCGGAGGCGTACAGCTCGTTTAATTTGGCGTTGGCGGCATCTGCTTGGGCCTGGGCCAATGCGGCCTTGCGTTCCAACCGTTTTTGTTTGCCTTGAAACACCGCGGCAATCCGGTTTACCAAAGCGGTTAGCGGGTTAGACGTAAAAATTTGCGGGTTTGCTTTTTTAGTGCCTTGCGGCGCCTCGGTGCCGGGGGCCATAAAGGGCAACAGCAAAAACAGCAAAACGATACTAACCAGTGAGATTAGAACAATTTTTCCAATGCGTTTTTTCATAAGTTCCTCTTGAAATAAAACAAAAATTCGCTCCAACATTTGGGCCGCGCCAAAAAGCGCCCCCTGGGTGGATACCAATAGTCTACCCATTTAAGGGCTATTTTTCAAGGGAAATTTATTCTTCCGCCGGGGCGGGGGCCGGGTTTTGGCCAAACCACCCCTTTACAATGTTCCACGATTTTTGAATATGCCGCACAAAGGCATTTTGCGGGGCGGGGGCCGCCTGTGGGCGCAACGGCGGCAGATACCCGGCTTTATCTATCAGTTGGGCCAGGTAGTTGGCGGGAACTGCAAAGTTTAAGTTTTGGTTGCCGTCCCCCTTAAAACTGGCAAACGCTACGGAAATCACGTCGCCGTCCTCGTTAAACACGGGGCTACCGCTGGAGCTGGGGGAAATGGGCGCGCTGATTTGGTGCCAAATCACGCCGTTGGCTTTTTTGCGCACTTGGCTGATAAGACCGGAAGAAACCGTGTTTTGCAAGCGGCGCGGGTTGCCGATAACGGTAATAATTTGCCCCGGCAAAACGGTTTGCGCATCCCCCAGAGTGACGGTGGGCAACCCTTGGGCCGGTATTTTGAGCAAGGCTAAATCCACCAGTTGGGATTCGGCCGCCACTTTGGCTTCGTCGGATACGGCCCCGTTGTTAAAGGTAATGTTGATAAAAAGGGCGTTGTCGGAAACGTGGCGGCTGGTGGCAATCAGGCCGTTTTGGCTGACGACGAACCCCGTTCCCGTAAAGGTGGAGCCGTCTTTTTTAACCACATTTACGGCCACCACGCTTTGGGCGTTTTGTTCGGCAATTTCCACATGTGTTTTGGCCGCGCACACGCAAGAAAACAACAGGCAGGCAAGCAAAGCGGGTAAGTGTTTCATACCACGATTATAATAAATTTATAGCGCGGTTGAAATGCAAAGGCATAAATTGTAAACTCTAATTAAGAGGAGTGATGTTATGGAAAAGTTTTATGTAAGCCGTAAAAAATATGAAGATTTAGTAAACGAAATTAAACGTTTGAAAGAACAAAAAGCGCAACTTTCCGACGAAATCGGAGAAGCGGCCGCCCAGGGGGATTTGAAAGAAAACGCGGAGTATCATGCCGCCAAAGAAAAACAGGCGGAAACCTTGCGCCGTATTGATGATTTGGAAATGAAACTGCGTAATGCCGAAATTACGGACGATTTGGCGGTGGACCACAGTGAAGCCCGCATTGGGGCCACGGTGACCCTGAAAGATTTGGTGGCCGATATTGAATTTACTTATACGTTGGTGGGTTCCATGGAATCCAACCCGGATAAGGGGCTGTTATCGGTTAAATCTCCCTTAGCCAGCGGGGTGTTGGGTAAAAAGCAAGGGGAAACCTTTACGGTGGAACTGCCGCGCGGACCCAAAAAATACAAACTGGTAAAACTGGAATACAAATAAAGCCCGGCGTTTTTTATAAGGCCCCTGCGTTTATAAACGCGGGGGCCTTTTGCCTGCCGTTATTTAACAGGGGTTGTTTTGTTTTTTTTTTTTGATAAATTTTGTTTATAACAAAATTTATCAAAAAGAGAGGTTTTTAATGAAAAATGTTAATTTCAGCCGTTTAGGCGGCTTTACGCTTATTGAATTATTGGTGGTGGTGCTGATTATCG
>UQFW01000041.1 GCA_900540405.1 Candidatus Avelusimicrobium faecicola
GGCTTCCGGTTCGTGTTTATATTTGAAGATAAAGGCAAACAGCACCATTACCACCAACGCAAAGCCGGAGAAAATAAACCACGAGCAAGACCACCCTTTTTCAATCAGGGCAGAAAAATCCGCCGGGTAGGTGGCCCCTTGCGCCAACGCACCGTATTGGGCCGCATAATCGGCAATATGCACGTTGACCAGTTTGTTAATGACCCATTGGGCACCCAATGTACCAATCATGGCCCCAAAGCCGTTGGTCATCAACATAAACACGCCCTGCGCGCTGGAGCGGATAGACGCCTCGGTTTCTTTATCCACATACAAGGAGCCGGACACGTTAAAGAAGTCAAACGCCACCCCGTACACAATCATAGAAACAATGAGTAACGCAATCCCCACACCCGTAGAGGGGTTGCCCAGGCCAAACAGTCCAAAGCGCAATACCCACGCGCCCATGCTGATAAGCATTACCTTTTTAATACCAAAGCGTTTTAAGGCAAAGGGAATCAGCAAAATACACAAGGTTTCGGATACTTGGGAAAGCGAAATCAGCGCGTTGGCGTTATTGGCCCCCCAAGAGCCGGAAAAACCGTCCAACATGTTAAATCCGTTAATAAACGGGTTGGCATAGGCGTTGGTAATCTGCAAGGACATCCCAAGCAGCATAGAGAAAATGAAAAACACCGCCATTTTCTTTTCTTTGAACAAGGCAAACGCTTTTAAGCCCAGCGCTTCCGCCAAGGATTTGGCTTTTTCCGCGCAGGTGGGGCAAAGCGGCAGGGTAAAGCAGTATACGGATAAAATAAGCCCTAAAATAGCGGAGAAATTCCACTGCATATAGGTATTTTGGAAACCCGTAAAGTTGGAGGTCAACATGGCGCAAATAAAACCCACCGTACCGAACACGCGGATAGGAGGGAATGCCGACACCGTATCCACCCCGTTCTGGCGCAAAACCGAGTACGCCACCGAGTTGGAAAGCGCAATCGTGGGCATATAAAACGCCACGCTAAGCGTATAAAAAGTATATACCGGGGCAAACGCTACCTGCGGTTGGGCGCCCATATAAGCGGCCGCACCCAAAAACACGGCGGCTAAAAAGTGGCAAATCCCCAGCAGTTTTTCGGCGGCAATCCACCGGTCCGCCACAATGCCGATAACAGCCGGCATAAACAGGGAAACAAACCCCTGCGTAGCGAAGAACAGACCAATATTCTCCGCCAGCCCCACGTTTGCCAAAAAAGCGCCCATAGAAGTCAAATAAGCGCCCCAGACGGCATACTGGAGAAAGTTCATAACAGTAAGACGTGTTTTGATGTACATAAGGCTCTTTCGCGTGTGTAGGGTGCCTGTAGGGCCCCACAGCGAAACCTCCGTTTAGATAAGTTTTACGAATATTTTGTACGGCGGTGCTTCCCTTGTATTGTACAAAAAAATATATAATATAGGAACAAAAAAACGCAGAACGCAAGGAGAACGCTTTTTATGGCAGATTATAGCTTTGATATTGTTTCTAAAGTAGACCTAAACGTAATTTCGGAAGCCGTTTCCGCGGCGAATAAAGAAATTACCAACCGCTACGATTTTAAGGGTACCCATTCCACCATTGAATTAAACCAAAAGGATAACGAACTCCACCTGGGCTCCAGTGACGAATACAAGGTAAACACCCTGCGTGATATTATTTTTACCCGCATTGCCAAACGCGGTATTCCGCTTAAAAATATGCAGCCCCAAAAAATTGAATCCGCCTTGGGCGGCAACGCTAAACAAACCGTTAAAATCCAGCAAGGCATTCCGACGGATAAAGCCAAAGAAATTTCCCGCGCTATTAAAGACGCCAAATTAAAAGTGTCCGCCTCTATCCAAGGGGACCAGTTGCGCGTGTCGTCCAAATCCAAAGATGAATTGCAAGCCACCATGGCTTTACTTAAAAATGGGGATTTTGGCGTAGAATTGCAATTTACCAACTACCGCTAGGAGAAGTTATGCAAAAAATTTTATTCAGTGTTTTACTGTTGGCTTTGGCCGTCAGCGCCGGGGCTAAAGAAGCGGAAGACGCGCTCCGGTTTTACCAGGCGCAAGCCCGCTTAACTTCCGATAACCGCCGCCAAGACCGCGCCTACGCGGCGGCATTGGCCGATGCGCTTACCGTCTGGCAAAAACGCTTTGCCAAGGAGCCGCAAGCCAAAGAGGCGCTCCTCTTGCAGGCCGATTTATTCGCCCGCGCAACGGAGTATCCGCAAGCCTTGTCTACCCTGGTTAAAGCGCATTATTTATTCCCGGCCGCCAACGATTCCGCCCTGTTAAGTACGCGGGTGGAAAGCGTGATGAACGAACTGGACAAAACCCAAAAAGGCCAAGCCTTAAAATTGCTCGCGGCCGATACCGCTAGTTATAAAGAGCAACAAAAGCGGGAAGCCTTTTTGCGGGCGCTTTACAGCATTAAAACGCCGGATTTATACGCGGCTACCGTGGAAGAATTTGAAAATTTCCTGGCCGAAGAACCCGAATACGCCCAAAATGACAAACTGGAAATTTTACTGGGGGATTTGCACCGCCGCAACGCCAACCCGTTAGCGGCCGCCGCCCAGTACAAAAAAGTAGCCGCCTTGTACCCCAAAACGGAGTTCCGCGCGGCCAGCTTGCGCATGGCGGCAGATGTGTACGCGGACGACTTAAAAGACACGCAAACCGCTACGGCTATGTATAACGAAGTTCTCAAACGCTACCCGGACTCCGTGGAAGTAGGCGTTGTGTATAAACATTTAGGCATTATGGAAGAAAACAACAAGCATTTTGATAATGCTATTGCCTACTACAATAAAGCCATTGAACATTTGGCCGGCCAACCGGCCGCCTATGGGGCCATGCAAGGCAAAGCGGACGTGTACGCCAAAATGAAAGATTACCAAAGCTCCTACACCATGCTTTTGCAAACGGCCGAAACATTTAAGGCGGACGAAAGCAAATACGTTGCCACCATGTTAAAAGCCGCCAACGTGGCCGACCGCCGCTTAAAAGACCGGAGCCAAAAATCCGTCACGCTGGAAAAAATCCTGCTGGCTTATCCGCAGAACCAACGCGCGCCGGAAATTATGTTTGAACTGGGCTACTGCTACGAAAAACAAGGCAAAAACCCGCAAGCGGCCGCTATGTATAAAAAGCTGATTATTTCCAACCCGACGGACGCTTACGCAGGAAAGGCCCAAAGCCGTTTAGACCGTTTGGAAAAATAAGCCGTTTTAAGCACCCGCTTAAACAAAAAGGCTCCCCGCACAACGCGGGGAGCTTTTTTATCTGTCCGATTGACTAAAACCGTATTACCGGCAAGATTTTTCCTGCATAATATGCACAATCATCGGGTCTACCTTGCTCATGCCTTCGCTGGAAATGTTGCCCAAGTTTTGGATAGTTTCCTCGGCCGTGCGGCCCACAAAACCTTCCACTTCCGTAATGCCGTAATCGTGAATGGCCATATAAGCGGAGCGGATGGCGGAATCGGTAGAGCTGACCACTTTTAAGGCGCAACCGCTTTTGGCACCGTCGCACAGCATGCCGCCAATATCGCTGATGATGTTATTAATGGCCAGCGTAATCGCCGGGATATTTGCCCCGCGCTGTTGGTATACAATCGCCGCCGTGGCCCCTACGCCCGCCGCAATCGCACAGCCGCAAATGGGGGCCAGTTCCCCGGTGAACACTTTTACATAACCGTTTAACAGGTGGGAAAGCGCAATACTATGTAAAATGGTGTTTTCGTCTACGCCCATTTCTTTACCCACTTTCCAAGGGACTAAAATGGTCACTACCCCTTGGTTGCCGGATTCGCCGCTGCTCATAACGGGCACGGCGCGGCCGTCCATGCGGGCATCGGCCGCACAGGCCGTTAAAATTTTGGTGGACGAAATTAAATCCATTTGCAAAAGGCCCTTGCGCACCAATTCTTTAATGTAAAAACCCACTTTTTGCAAAGCCTGGCCCATTTCGGCCGCTTTCAGGTTCATTTCTACCCCTTTTTTCAGGTAGGCCAAATCTTGCGCGTCGGCGGCTTGGGCGGCGGCCAGTAAATCCTGCAAAGTAGCCGCTTTTAACGCCTGCTTAAACTGGGCCGGCTGAACCCCACACGCGGTTTGTTGCTTTTCCGTCAGTATGGTTCCGTTTTTGGAAAGGTGGGTCACTTCCGTATGACTGCCGGAAATCACACACCGCGCTTGGGCGCCGTTCTCCCCGGTGAGCAAACACTCCACCCAAAAGCCTTGCACGCCGCGGGCCACTTCCGCCGACACCCGGCGCTCTTTTACCATTTCTTTGGCGCGGCGCAAAATGTCCGCGTCAGCACCACTCAACACTTGCATATTCAGCTCCGGCTTGGCAATCAGTAAACCCATAGCCCCGGCCAACAGGTTGCCTTTTTCGCCGTCTGTATTGGGGATACGCACCCCCATACCGTTTTTATAGGTGCCGGCATCCAACTTAAATACGGCGTTTTGCGGTTTTTCGCCCAAGGCTTTGGCGGCATAGGCCGCACAGAGCGCCACCGATACCGGCTCCGTACAACCCATGGCCGGATATACTTGATGTTTTAATACTTCTTTTAATAGATTCATTATATTTTCCCGTTCGCTTTTAAGCTGTAATAAGCCTGTCTGCCTACAATAATATGGTCGTATACACTAATGCCCAACAGGCGCGCCGCCTCTACTACTTCCTGCGTGAGCAAGATGTCCTCCAAAGACGGCGTGACATCCCCGGACGGATGATTATGCACCAAAATAACCGCCGAGGCTTTAGCGGCTAAAGTACATTCCACAATTTTGCGCGGGCTGATACTTACGCGGTCTATCAGCCCCAGGGCTACCGTTTCCGCGCGGATAACCGTATTACGCACGGACAAATAAATCAGCTCCAAACATTCCTCGCTCCGCCCGGCCAAAGAGGCTTTGCAATACTTTACCACCTGCTCCGGGGAACGGATAATTGCGCTCTGGCGCAGTTCCTCTAAAGAATACCGCGTAAACAGGGCCCGCACCAGTTTTAAGAAAGAGGCCGTGCCCTTGCCCACCCCTTTCACAGCCGCCAAATCGGCGGGGTCTGCATCCAATACTTCCCCCAAAGAGCCGAACTGCTTAATCAGCGCCCAGGCCAGCGGTTTGGTATCCCGCCGGGCGATGGCATACGTCAGTAGCAGTTCCAATACTTCATGGTCCGCCAGCGGCGCTAATCCGCTCGCGGCAAATTTGGCACGGATACGTTCCCGGTGCCCCAAATAGGAAGGTTTGTCTGTTGGCATAATATCTCTGTTTTTTATTATACCGTTTTTAATGCTACAATAGGTATAATTCCGCCCGATAAATCCGGCGGATAAAGGGGGTAGTGTTATGGTTAAAAAAATTGCAGTTATCGGGGGAGGCCCCGGCGGATACCCGGCGGCGTTAAAAGCGGCCGCACTGGGTGCGGAAGTGACCCTGATTGAAAAAAACAAATTAGGCGGGGTCTGCTTAAATTGCGGATGTATTCCGTCTAAATCTTTATTAGATGCGGCCCACCGTTTTGAAACGGCCCGCCGCCTGCCGGCCTTGTGCGAAGACGGCGCCCAAACGGACGCGCAAAACTTAACCGGCAAATTATCTTGGGCCAAAATACAGGCCCGCCAACGCGCCGCCACCCAAAAATTAGTACAGGGGATTGCCGGCTTATTAAAAATGCGCAAAGTGCGCGTGCTGACGGGGGAGGCTTCCTTTGAAGATGAACACCGCCTGACGGTAAAAACGGCTGACGGCACGGAAGAAGTGCCCTTTGATGCGTGCATTATTGCCACCGGCTCCCAAGCGTTTTTCCCGCCTCCTTTTGATACAGCCAAGGCGTTTTTGCTGGATAATTCCACCATTTTTGATATTCCCCGCCTGCCCAAAACGCTTACCATTATCGGGGGAGGCGTTATCGGTTGCGAAATGGCCGAACTCATGAACGGCTTTGGGGTGGCGGTCAATATCGTGGAAATGCAACCCCGCTTGTTGCCGCCCCTGGATGAAGGCGTGGCGCGCGTTCTTACGCAAAGTTTTACCAAACGCGGCATTAAACTGTTTACCGGGCAAACCGCTACCCGTGTAGCGCAGGAAAACGGAGTGAAGCGCCTGACCCTGGCGGACGGCACCGTACTGGAAAGTGAAGAAATTTTAGCCGCTATCGGCCGGACGGTGGATTTAACCGGGCTAGGACTGGAAAAGCTGAATATCCCGTGGACGCGCAAAGGCGTGCAGGTTAATCCCCAAACCTTACAATTAAAGGATAACATTTACGCGGTGGGTGACGTAAACGGGCTTTGCCTGCTGGCGCACGCCGCCACCCGCCAAGGGGAAGTAGCCGCCGCCAACGCCTGCGGGCAAACGGCCGTATATCATAATGAGCTTGTCCCCTCCGCCATTTACACCCGGCCGGAAATTGCCTGCGTGGGGCTCACCAAACAGCAGGCGGCCGCACAGGGCATAGAAGTAAAAGCCCAGCGGGCCTTTTTACTGGCTTGCGGGCGGGCCCAGACGCAGGACGAAACGGAAGGCTATTTTGAGCTGTTGTCCGACAAACAAACCGGCCGCTTATTGGGGGCCAATTTGTGCGGGGCCAACGCGACGGAAATTATCCATATTATTGCCGCCCTGCTAACGGCCGGGCTAAGTGTAGAAACGGCGCGCGAAATTATTTTCGCACACCCCACCGTAAGTGAACTTTTGGGGGAAGCGCTGTGGAAATAAACCCGTTTGTTATTGTACTCGTCCGCCCGCGGGACCCGAATAACATCGGGGCCTGCGCGCGGGCCATGGGCAACTTTGGCTTTAGCCAACTGCGCGTGGTGGACCCGTTCCCCCCGGTCTGGCGCGAAGCCGTCAGCGCGGTGGGCGCGCACGACATTTTACAGCACGCCCAATGCGTGGATACTTTAGACGAAGCCCTGCAAGATGTGGAATTTTCGTTAGCCTCCACCGCATTAAGAAACCGCGTGATTGAGCAAGAAATTATTTTCCTGCCGCAAATGGATTCTTTTTTACAACGCGCGCCCGGGCGGCGCACGGCACTCGTCTTCGGCAACGAAAAATCCGGCCTGTCCGGCGAAGATATTGCGCGGTGCAACGCGGTGCTGAACATCCCCACCACCGCTAAACAGCCGTCTATTAATTTAGCGCAAGCGGTGCTTTTGGTGTGTTATGAAATTGCCAAATGCCACGGCTTACGCCCGTTGCGGGCCGCCAAAACCGGGGTTTATCCCACCGATGCCCAGCGCGAAGTAGCCGTTCAAACATTAGATGAGCTGTTTACGGCCAGTGGCTTAAAAGCCGATTGGCCCGCCTTGCACCGTCAGGCGCTGGTGCGGCAGGTTTTATCGCGCCAAAATCTAGACCGCAGCGCGTTGTTTTTATTAAAAAACCTGGCAGAAAAATTAAAACAGCGTTTGCACTAACCAATCAAGCCAAGGGGATTATATTTTGTTAAAATATAAGAAAGGAGAAGCCACCCATGAACTATAATATTTTGGTGATTAATCCGGGGTCTACCTCTGACGATATAGGCTACTACCGGGGCCAAGAGCCTGTTTTTGAAGTGACGGTGCGCTACTCCATGACCGACCTGGAACCGTACGAAGGCAAAAACGTGCTGGAACAGTTGCCTTTGCGTAAAAAATTAATTTTAGACTATCTGATAGACCACAACATCCCCTTGGAAGAAATTAATGCCGTTATCGGCCGCGGCGGGTTTATTAAGTCTGTTTCCGGCGGCGTGTACGAAGTCAACGAACAAATGCTGGCCGATTTAAGCTCCGGCAGATACGGGGGAATCCACCCCAGTAATTTAGGCGGCATTTTGGCGCATGAAATTGCCCAAATTGCCCACTGCCCCAGTTTTATTGCCAACCCGGTAGTGATTGACGAAATGCAACCTTTAGCCCGCTATTCCGGCATGCCGGAAAACCCGCGCATTTCCATTTTTCACGCGCTCAGCCAAAAGCGTGTGGCCCGGATGATTGCCAACAAATTAGGCAAAAAATATACGGAAATCAACTGCATTGTTTGCCACGGCGGGGGCGGGATTACCGTGGGAGCCCACTGCAAAGGCCGCGTGATTGACGTAAACAACGGCTACGAGGGCGACGGCCCCATGACCCCGCAACGAAGCGGCGGCGTGCCGTCTTCCGGCCTGGTGCAAATGTGCTTCAGCGGCAAGTATACGGAGCGCGACATTAAATTAAAACTGCGCGGTAAAGGCGGCCTGGTGGCCTATACGGGCACGTCCGACGTAAAAGATTTGGAAGAATTTATCCGCACCGGCGTAAAGCGCCCCGGCTCTATGATTTTTTGCACCCGGGAACAGGCCGAAGAAGCCCGCGATGCCATGGTGTACCAAATAGCCAAATACATTGGCGCCATGGCCGTTGTGTTAAAAGGGCAAGTGGATTTTATAGCGCTGACAGGCGGGCTGATGAACAGCAAAGTGATTCCGCAAAAAATAGGGGAATACGTCAGCTGGTTGGCCCCGCTGTATGTTTTCCCGGGCAGTGAAGAAAAAATTGCCCTGCGGGAAGCCGCCCAACGCGCACTGGAAGACCCTTCCTGCGTAAAACGCTATGTATGATTGAGTTGTAAAATAAGGAGAATAAAGTATGAAATTTAAGAGTTTCGCTGACTTAATCAGCCAAGTAAAAGGCAAGTCCAACCGGGTGGTAGTTCCCGGCGCTAACAACAAAGAAGCCCTCGCCGCTATTAAAATGGCCGACGACAACGGCCTGATTTCCCACGGTATTTTAATCGGCCCCATTACTGCCGTTAAAGCCATGGTAAAAGAGGCCGGTTTGCCGGAAGATAAATTTGAATTTATTGATTGCGAAGATGTGCCCACCATGTGCAAATTGGCCGTGGACCAAATTTTGGCCGGCAAAGGGGACTTTTTGATTAAAGGCTTGGTAGATACCAAATACTACATGAAAGCCATTTTGAATAAAGAAGCCCACTTGGTGCCGGAAGGCGCGCTTCTTTCCCACTTTGTGCTTTTCAGCACGCCCAAATACAAAAAACCGTTTGCCGTCACGGATTCCGCCGTTGTAATTGCACCCACCTTGGAACAAAAAGCCAAAATTGTGCAAAACGCCGTAAACACCATGCACAAATTGGGTTTGGCGGAACCGAAAGTGGCCGTGGTTTGCCCGGTTGAAAAAGTAAACGAAAAAATCCCCAGCACCGTGGATGCCGCCGCACTGGCCCAAATGAACGCGGAAGGGAAAATTACGGGTTGCACCGTGGAAGGGCCGTACGATTTTTATATCTCTATGTCTGCCGAAAGAGCCGCCGAAAAAGGCATTACCGGCAAAAAAGTAGCCGGAGATGCCGATATTTTGGTATTGCCGGACTTGGATGCCGCCAACCCGCTCTACAAAGCCTTGGCGTTCTTCGGGGCGGATATGGAAGCCGCGGCCGTACTCGTGGGGCCGAAAATCCCCGTGATTTTGCCGTCCCGCGCGGATGACCCGAAAGTAAAGCTCAACGCCATTGCGCTTTGCTCTTACTTAAAAGACCAAAAATAAATCTAACCCGGTGAAGGGCGGGCATAAGCCCCGCCCTTCGCCATGTGTATAGAAGATGAACAAAATTCTTACCCTTATCAACAAACATTACCGCCGCTATCACGACCTGCTGTTTTACTTGCTTACTTTGGCCGTGATTGCGCTTGCTACCCTTTTAGCCATACATATTACCAAACAAAAAAACGAGCAGGAATATATCAATTTACAGGAAAAACAAATTGCCGTGGAAGAATTTACTATCCGGCAGAAACCCATTTATGTTGCCCTGCAAGAAGCCGGCTTAACCAACCGCGAAGTTTTTGATATTGTAAACAAATTGGCCGAAGTAGCCGATACCCGCAAACTGCAAAAGCGCGATACTTATTCCATTTCTACCGGGCAAGACGGCCAGTTTAATATGTTGCTGCTCAACCAGGGGTTCAAGCATTATTATGTAGCCAATTTGGCAGGCTCTCTGGTAGCCGGGGTAAGTGATGTGGAAATTAAAACCCGCGTCAAATCCACCGCCGGAGAAATAAAAGGCTCTTTGTTTAATTCCATGCTTCAAGAGGGGCTTACCGTGCCGCTTATTGTGGATTTTACGGATGCGTTTTCCTGGACCATAGACTTTAACTCGGAAACCCAAAACGGCGATAAATACGCCGCCTTGTGGGAAGAAAACTACACCGCCGACGGCACCATTACCAGCCAGGATTTACTGGCCGCCTATTATAAAGGGCAAAACGGCCTGACCTACGCTTTTTATTATAACGGCGAATTTTACGATGAAACCGGCAAAGTAAGCAAAAAAATGTTCTTAAAAGCGCCCATCAGCTTCCGCAGCTACCGGATTTCGTCCCGCTTTAGTTATGGGCGCTTGCACCCCATTTTGCGTATCCGCCGCCCGCATTTGGGCATAGACTACGCCGCCCCCGCCGGTACCCCGGTGGATGCCGTGGCCGACGGCACCGTAGCTTTTGTGGGCCGCAAAGGCGGATTTGGCAACTATGTGGAAATTAAACACGCCAACGACTATCTTACCGCGTACGGACACTTAAAAAGTTTCGGTAAAGGCATTAAAAAAGGCGCGCGCGTCACCCAAGGGCAAACGGTGGGTTATGTGGGCTCTACCGGCCTTTCCACCGGCCCGCATTTGGATTTCCGCATCAAACATAAAAATAAATTTGTAGACTTTCTTAAAATGAAGAACCGCAATAACGCCGTGCGGTCTGTTTCCAAAGAAGAACGCAAGGATTTTGAGGAGCTAAAGGCGTTGTATTTACAGGAATTGGAGAAAGCCGCCCGGGCAAATGAGCCGGCGGCCCCCCAAAGCGAGGATAAAGCATGAAGAAAAAAATTGCCTTAACCGGCGGCCCCAACAGCGGCAAAACAACGGCTCTTTCCGTTTTGAAAGAAACCTTCGGGCCGCGGGTGGAGCTGGTAAAAGAAGCCGCCACCATGATTTTCAGCGGCGGGTTCCCGCGTAAAGACGGCAGCCCGGAACACGTCCGCACCGCCCAGCGGATTATCTTTTTTGCCACCCGGCAAATGGAAAGCCTGGCGGAAGAATCTTCCGACGCGGAGCTGATTGTGTGCGACCGCGGCACCGTGGATGCGGCCGTTTACTGGCCGGAAGGGGTGGAAGATTTTTTTAAGCACATGGGCACCACGCTGGATGCGGAACTGGCCCGCTATGATGCGGTTTTACACCTTTCCCCGCCCACCAATCCGGCGTTTTACCAATCTACCCATGTACGCACGGAAAGTTTGGACGAAGCCTTTGCCATTGACCGGAAAATATTAAAAATTTGGGAAAATCACCCCAACCGCCTGGTGGTGGACGGCAAAGAACATTTTATTGAAAAAGCGGAAATTATTAAGAATTTTGTGGAAAAATTAATTCAAAAATAGGGATTATTATGAAAAAAAAGAAAATCGTTTTAACCGGAGGCCCCAGCGGCGGCAAGACCACGGCGCTTTCCATATTAAAAGAAACTTTTGGCAATAAAATTGCCCTGGTGCAGGAAGCCGCCACGCTGATTTACAGCGGCGGGTTCCCGCGTAAAGATAACAGCCCCCTGCACATTGAACACGCGCAAAACATTATTTTTTACACCGTACACCAGTTGGAACACCTGGCGGAAGCTACCTCTGACGCGGACTTGATTATTTGTGACCGCGGCTCTATTGACGGCGCCGTTTACTGGCCCAAAGGACCGGAAGACTTTTTTAAGGCTATGCACACCACCTTGGAAGCGGAACTGGCCCGCTATGATGCGGTGTTGCACCTTTCCCCGCCGCCGGAAAAAGATTTTTACCAGGCCACCAACGTCCGCACGGAAAACCTCCAACAGGCGTTTGAAATTGACGATAAAATATTAAAAATTTGGGAAAAACACCCCAACCGCCTGGTCGTTCCGCGTGAAAAACATTATTTTGAAAAAGCGGAAATTATCAAAAATTTTGTAGAAAAATTACTTTCCAAATAATCGGAAGGAGTTATATATTTATGTGGAATCCGTTTAAGAAAAAAGAAGAAACCGCCGCGCCGGAAACGGCCGGTAAAACAAGCAAGAAAAAGTCCATAGAGGAACGGCTGGAAAAAGAGTTGGATTCTCTACCGGCGGCCTTAAAAGGCAAATTAAAAGACCCTGCCGTTAAAAAGCAATTTATTGATATTGCCAAACGTATGGAAAAAGACGGTGTGGACTTTAAGAGCATCCGCAGTATGAAAAAATGGATGGAAGCCCACAAGGCGGAATTCAAAAACCAAGGGGATGTGCCCAAAGTGCAAACCGTGGTGCATGAAGGCCCCAAAATCGGCCGCAACGACCCGTGCCCCTGCGGAAGTGGCAAGAAATACAAAAAATGTTGCGGTGCCGGTAAATAATTTACTCCCCGGGATATTTCAAAATCCCGGGGATTTTATTTTTAATAAGTAATTTTTAATTTTGTGTTTTTTGTTGTGCCAACTAATTCCACGAATGACAATTTTTTATTTCTTCCTTATTAGCTGTTATCGTTGTTGTTTTCCATTTTGCTGTTTTTGTTTTTCCGTCGTTTTTCGCCGTTGCTGTTTGCCATTTAATGCACCCCTTTGAAGCCGATTTTTAGGGGTTGCACCCCAAACCCGCCTTACTTTTTTCATTGCAAAAAAGACCCTGCGGGCCGCACCTTGCAGGCCGCCTTTGCAAAAAGCTAGCCCCCGGAGCCGCCGTCCGCAGGACAAACCTATTTTGAGCCAGGCGTTTTACAACCTTTTACTCTTGGGGCGGCGCCCCAAACCTGCCCTTCTTTTTCTCATTGCAGAAAAAGAAGGCAAAAAGGCTAGCACCCCGGGAAGCCATAAAATTTATTTTTATACGGGCATTTTACAACTCC
>UQFW01000042.1 GCA_900540405.1 Candidatus Avelusimicrobium faecicola
ATCCGGGCATTTAATATCCGCCATAATGTTGCCGCCAAACGCGGGGCGGGTTTGAATTAGCAAGCCGTCCTGGATGGATAACCCGGTACAATCCGCCGTTAAACCTACAAACAGTTCAGACGAAATACGCGGGGACAAATCGCGCCCGATATAAGTGGACGGATACAGTACCACGCTGGGGTTATACTTTTTAATCAGCGTCACCATGGCGTTGGCATAAGCCAAGGTGTTGTAATCGTGATACGCGGGGCTGTTAACGGCGTAAATTTTATCCGCGCCGTAAGCAGACAAATCGGCAAAATAATTTTGCACATTGTCGCCAATGACTACCGCGCAAAGTTCTTCGCCCAACTGGTCGGCCAATTCGCGCCCTTTGGATAAAAGCTCAAAGCCTACCGGGCGGACGGATTGCTCAACGCCGTTATCGGAAATTTCAATAAAAGCCCACACGCCTTTATAGGCGGACAGGTCTTTTTTAGCTGCGGCTCCGGCCGCCGGCAAGGAAAGCGCCTTGACCGGGCACACGGACACGCACGCGCCGCACATGGTGCAGCTGGCATTGGCAACCGCTTTGCGGTTCACCAGGGAGAGCGCCCCAAACGGACAAGTGTTTACACATTTGCCGCAACCTACACAATTAGAAGCTACCTGAATCATTTAATGAAACTCTCCTTTTTCAAAATTTCTACAAACTTGGCGGCCATTTCTTCGGCAGAGCCGTTGAACATTTCGCCTTTTTGGCGGGCGGCCGGCGGGAAAATGCGCGACACGCGGGTCGGCGAGCCTTCCAGCCCCAGTTTGTGCATATCGGCGCCGATTTCTTTTTCCGTCCAAGTGACGGTCTTTTTATCTTGCGCTTTGTGCGCCGCCATAAAGGAAGGATACTTCGGCGCGTAATCTACCGGCATGGTCATCGTAATTAACACAGGCAGGTCCGCTTCCAAAATTTGGTGGCCGCCTTCAATTAATTTTTTGACTACGGCATGGGAGCCGTCGCTGTCTACGCTTTCGCAAAACGTAATTTGCGGGATGCCCAAGTGGAAGGCAATACCGGGCCCGGT
Source organism: Candidatus Avelusimicrobium faecicola (assembly GCA_900540405.1). GTDB lineage: Bacteria > Elusimicrobiota > Elusimicrobia > Elusimicrobiales > Elusimicrobiaceae > Avelusimicrobium > Avelusimicrobium faecicola. The sequence goes on from UQFW01000042.1 coordinate 1,062, forward strand.
TTGGGCAGTGTCGCCGTCAATAGCCATTTGGCCACACAAAATCATATCAAACGAGCCGATTTTGCGGATAGCCATAGCCAACGCATACGAAGTGGCCCAGGTATCGGAGCCGGCAAACGCGCGGCTGGAAAGCAGGACGCCTTCGTCCGCCCCCAGGGCAAGCGCCAGGCGCAATACGGCCACGGCCTGTGCGGGCCCCATGGAAAGCACGGTCACTTTAGCGCCGGTTTTGGCTTTGATAGCCAAGGCTTTTTCCAAGGCGTAGTGGTCGTACGGGTTCAAAATGCTGGGTACACCGGCGCGGATTAAGGTGCCGGTCTTCGGGTCCACCTTTACGCGGGTGGAATCGGGTACTTGTTTAATACAAACAATAATGTTCATCGGGCTGTTCCTTATGCTTTGAAAGTATCTCTGAGTTTGGCGGAAACGGCGTCCTCATCCGTGATAAGGCCGGTCATTTTTTCTTCAATGCCAATCAGGTTGACGGAGGCCGCCAAATCCTGCGCGCTGGCCGCGCCAACGCCCAAAATAAGTTTCATGCCGTCCGTGGCAATCTTAAATGCGCTCAAGCGCGCGTTGACACGCGCCATGGTGCTTAACGTAGCCAAATCAAAGCGGCTGCCTTCCGTCACTTTGCCTTCGGCGCATTGGCGGGTGAATACCGCGGCCACTTCCGCTTCGGAAATTAAATCACCCAACATAAATGTAATATATTGGTGGCGGGTGAGTTTTTGCGCGCGGCAATCTTCCAACACGCGGGCCAAGGCTCTAAAGCCCAGGGCTACGCTGTCGGCCCCCACATTGGGGTTTTGCGCGTGGATAGCCTCAAATTCTTCGGCCTGTTTAATATAGTATTGGCCGCGGCTTTTGAGGTGTTCCTGCCAGCGCCCGCGGAAAATGGTCATTTCCAACACTTCGCTGGTGCCTTCGTAAATGCAGGTAATTTTTACGTCGCGTTTGATTTTTTCTACCGCAAATTCTTTCGTGTATCCAAAACCGCCCATCGCCTGGATGGCATCTTCGGCCGCTTTGTTGCCGGATTCCGTGGCATACAATTTGGCAATAGCGCCTTCCGTGGCTAAACCGTGGTTGTTGATTTCCAGTTGTTTGGCGGTCCAATCAATATACGCGCGGGCCGCTTCAAAGCGTACATAGTGCGGCGTAATGAGCTTTAACATAAAGCCCTGTTTTTCGGCCAACGGGCCGCCCGCCTGAATACGCTGTTGGGCATACACCAGGGCCGTTTCCACGGCTTCTTCCCCGGCGCCCAAACCAAAGGCCGCCACCATTAAGCGCGTATAGCCGAATACGGCCTGCGCTTGCAGGAAGCCTTTGCCTTCTTCCAAACCAATCAAATTTTCCGCCGGAACATACACTTCGTCAAACGCCAATCCGGCCGTGTTGGACAGGCGAATCCCGTGTTTGTCTTCGTGCGCGTCTTGCGTAAAACCGGGGGTGCCCTTTTCTACAATAAACCAGCTGGGGCCGCCCGGCGCTAAAGCCAGTACGGTGTAAATATCGGCTACGCCGCCGTTAGAAATCCACATTTTGCTGCCGGTAATTTTGTAGCCTACAATTTTACCGTCTTTTTCCACCCGTTCCGCACGGGTGCGCAAAGAAACCAGGTCAGAGCCGGCATCCGCTTCCGTGGCGCCGTAGGCAACCAGTTTGTTTTCGTCGGCGATTTTCTTAAACCATTTGGCTTTTTGCTCCGGCGTACCGCCCACGTTAATCGGGTCACTGCCTAAAAAGGTGGCAAAAACGCCGGTGGCAATCCCTAAATCAATACGGGCTAACTGTTCGCATACGCGGTAAATTTCGGTGGTTTGCCCACCCAAACCGTTGTATTCTTCGGGAATCAGCAAAAGGTGTACGCCCAGCGTATCGCGGTCGTACATTTCTTTCAAAATGTCTAAAGGAATCTCGTTCTTGGCGTCATGCTCGCGGATGAACTCATGCGAGAGACGGTTTTTAGCATATTGCTTCAAACTATCCAACATCAAGTTTCTTGTTGTCAGGTCATTTTTTGCCATGTTTGTTTTGTCTCCAAAATACAATATAGATATATGATACAAATTTTTAAGTGCCTGCGCACCGTATGCCCATTAGACCCATGGCAAAATAGGCCCAATGGACCTATTGTTAAAACAGAGTTTTTTTCTATAATTATAATAATGAAGAACAAAACGCTTATTTTTTTACTCTTATTAAGTGTCGTCCCCGCTACCGGGCTGGCGCAAAAAAACGCGCTGAAAGCACTGGGAGTAGCCGGGGAACGTGCCGCCATGCAAACCGAACGCCGCATGGCGCGCTATCCGGCCGGGCAAACCGGTTTGGCCCGGGCCGCCCAACAAAATAAAAAAGCCTTGTACTGGGCCCAAACCCGCGTACTTGGGCTTTCCCCCAAACGAGCGTTGCAAAATTTGGAAAAAATAGGGGTGACTCCCACGTTCCGCGGGCCGTTGCCTGCCGTGGGGAAAACCAGCTTTTCCGCCGGGGATTTTCAACCTTACACCGTGGTTGCCCCGAAAATTGCCCAAGCGCCGGCGTTTCCGTTCCGCGGCTCCACCAACCTTATCTTCCGCGGGTTGGCGTTAGCGTCCGACGGCCAAGCGATTGCCAACATTTTGCAAAACGGCTTGCGGTTAAGTGACGTAGGCACGGAAGCCAACACCTTGTTGCGCTCCTACGCCGGGGCCGCCGGGGCCGGTGCAGTAAAGGCCGTCAATGCGCCGATTACCAATTTAACGGATAACCCGCAAGCGGCCGCCGATTGGGCTTTCCGCCGGCTAAGAGATGATTATTTAGCCGTGGTGGTAGCCGTAAAAAGCAACCGCAAGGGCGATATTATTACCGTGGCCGCAGACATCCCTGCCGCGGATATTCATTCCGTCAGTGCGCTGTTAAACCTGAACGGCACCTTAACATGGTGCAAGGTACAATTAAATGCGGCCGGAAACTTTATCATCACGCCGTATGCACCGATGGGTCTGAAATCCGCCCGATAATAAGGTATAATACTGGTATGAATTGTATATTTTGCGGCATTGCCGACGGCTCTGTAAAAAGCCAATTAGTTTACGAAGACGACGAGGTTGTGGCATTCAAAGATTTGAACCCGCAAGCTCCCACGCATTTGCTCATCATCCCGCGCAAACATATCGCCCGGTTGGACGAAGCCCAGCCGCAAGATGCGCTTTTATTGGGTAAATTACTGTTGGTGGCCCAAAAACTGGCCAAGCAGTTTAACTTAAAAGATTTCCGCCTGGTGACCAACAACGGCAAAGGGGCCGGGCAGAGTGTGGACCATTTGCACTTTCACCTAATGGCGGGGCGGCGTTTTAACTGGCCGGCCGGCTGAGGGTGGAAATTTGCTTGAAATTTTATATAATATAGGAGAGGGAGTAATTCCTCACCCATTTTTAGCTATGAAACCGTAGAAGGTGGTGAATAAGTTAATGGTTTTTGTAAAAGTAAGAGACGCTGAACACCTGGAAGAAGCCCTTAAACGCTTCAAACGGGAATGTGAAAAAAACGGTATCTTGAAAGAGATTAAAAGACGTGAAACTTACATGCCCCCGAGCGTGAAAAGAAAATTGAAATCCCAGGAAGCGCAGCGCAGAGCCAGACGCACCAAACGCAGACGCTTTTAATGAGGTTTGTACCACAGGCAATAGCTCTATACCACAAGTAAAGAGCTATTGCCTTATTTGGCTATATACCAGCGCAGGCGCGGCATGAAAAACAATAACAATATTGTGGAAACCATCAAAGAACGGCTGGACATTGCGGAATTTATCCGCCAATATGTCCCCGGGCTTAAGCGTTCCGGCAAAACGTGGAAAGCCTGCTGTCCGTTCCATAACGAAAAGACACCTTCTTTCACTTGTAATAGCGAGAAGGGGTTGTTTTATTGTTTCGGTTGCCAGGCCGCCGGGGATATTTTTACCTTTTTAATGAAAATGGAAAATCTATCCTTCAACGAAGCCTTGCGCAAACTGGCCGATTTGGCCGGGGTGGAATACCAGCCTATCGGGCAAATGACGGCCGACGAACAGCGCCGCATGGATGCCCGCAAATTATTAGATTTTGCCAAAAATTTTTATCACCGTAATTTAATGGGCCGCGGCGGCGAAGGCGTGCGCAATTACATTAAAAAACGCAATTTAACCAAAGAAACCGCCGAAAAATTTGAATTGGGCTACGCGCCCAATAACCCAACGGGCTTTTGCCAATACGCGCGCGCGAACGGCTACACGCCGGAAGCCCTTAAAACCGCCGGGCTTTGCGTGCTGACCCCTTACGGGGCGCGGGATTATTACCGCGGGCGGCTGATGTTCCCCATTATCAACCAACGCGGGGAAACGGTGGGTTTCGGCGGGCGCATTTTGGGGGACGGCGAGCCCAAATACTTAAATTCGCCGGATACGATTTTATTTTCCAAGTCCAAAGTGTTATACGGGCTTAACTTTGCCGGCCCCGCCATCCGCCAAGCGGGCAAAGCCGTACTTTTGGAAGGCTATATGGACGTTATCGGTTGCCACCAGGCGGGGGTGGAATACACGGTTGCGCCGCTGGGCACCAGTTTAACGGCGGAACACGCCAAACTGCTCAAACGCTACACCCAGAACGTGACCGTACTGTTTGACCCGGATTCCGCCGGTATTAAAGCGGCCCTGCGCGGCGGGCTCATTTTGATAGAAAACGGACTTTTTGTAAAAGTAGCCGCCCTGCCGGAAGGGTTAGACCCGGACGAATATATTGCCCAATACGGCAAAGAATCGTTTGAAAACATTTTAGCCAAGGCGCAAGATTTAATTGAATTTCACACCCGTTTACAGCTCTCTGCCTATCCGCAACCGCTTTGCGCGCAGGATAAAACGCAAGTGGTATCCGAACTGGTGGAAACGGTAGCCAAACAGCCGGACGAAATTGTGCGGCGGGAATGGGTAAAATATGTGGCGGAACGGGTAAACGTGGACGAACAACTGGTGCTGGAGCGGCTCCACCAACAAACGGCCGCGCCTAAATATACGGTGCTAAAAACGGCCGCACCCCGGCAAGAAACCGCGGCGCAACCCGCCAGCCCGATAGAAGAAGATTTAATTTCCTGGCTGTTGCATTTTCCGCTCTATGCGCCCAAATGCGCCGCGTTGACACAAACCGATTTTGAGGACCCCCGCTTGTGGGAGCTTTTTGCCGCACTGCAAAAAGCGTACCGGGAAAACCCGGCGTCCGGCTCTCTTACAGAGCAAACCATTAATAACGCCCCCGGGCTAAAGAACGAAATTATTAAACTTTCTTTAGTACCAATCCCGGAGGATTTTTCGCCCGAAAGGGATATAGAGGAGTGTGCCTCTAAAATAGCCAAAGCCGGCGTGCAAAAACAACTGGCGGCCTTACAGCATAAAATGAAAACGCTGGGCTCCGGGAATGTACCGCATGACATGGTGCAGTTGTATATGCAGCTGCAAAAGAAGTTAAAAAATTAATCCGAGGTAATGCAGAATTATGGCAAACGCGAACAAAGCCTTAAAAGATTTAATTGAAGAGGGGAAAGAAAGCGGGGTGCTTTCTTTGGAAGACTTGAACCGCTCTATGGCCGAGGCGGATTTAAGCGCCGAAGACAGCGACGACATCCGCGATGCTTTAAGCGAAGAAGGCGTGCAAATTTTGGACCAAAAGAAATTCAAAGAGGTTTCTTCCGATAAAGAAGCCTTCAGCGAAGATTGGTCCTCCAGCCCGGATATATCCAACTCTATCCGCATGTACTTGTCCGAAATGGGCAAAGTGCCGCTCTTATCGCGCGACGAAGAAATTACCTTGGCCCGCAACATTCGCGAACGGGAAAAAGAACTGCGCAAGCTGGTGTTGGAATCCCCCATCACCATGCGGGAAATTTGCAACTGGGAAGAACTGGTGGACCAGGAAGAAATGACCACCAAAGAGCTGATGCCCCGCGGTAAACGCACCTCGCGCGAACTGACCAACATGCGCAAAAAATTGAAAGATGCGGCCCAGTTTATCGGCAAGCGCGAACAAGAAATTACCAAATTAATGAAAGAACTGCGCGACGACAACCTGACCGACAAAAAGCGCAATAAAAACATTGAAGCCTTGGAAGAAAAACAAAAAGAAGTGGTGAGCGTAATTACCAAATTAAACTTAAACCAAAACAAAATTAAACGCTTAACCAACAAAATTAAAAACTTGGCAGACCGCTTGAACGAAACCCGCAACGACCTCCAACGCTTTGATGATTACTTCGGCCCGTATGCGCAAGTAAAAGATTTAGTCACCAAATACACGTCCGGCAAAATAACGGAAAAAGCCTTCAAAAAGGCCACCAAATTCAGCCTGGAAGAACTCCAGCGCGCCTTGGATAATATAGAAAACGTCCGCCGCCGCCACGACCAAATGGTGGAGATTTTGCCCATGACGGAAAAAGAATTTTTATCTTTTAATGACCGCATTGTGTTTTTTGAAAATATGATTTTGCAAGACAAGCTGAAACTGATTAAAGCCAACTTGCGCTTGGTGGTATCTATTGCCAAAAAACACGTCAATTCCAATTTGGAACTTTCCGACCTCATCCAGGAAGGCGGGTTGGGGCTGATGAAAGCCGTTGAAAAATTTGAATACAAACGCGGGTTTAAGTTTTCCACTTATGCTACTTGGTGGATACGCCAAAGCATTAATCGCGCCATTGCGGACCAGGCCAACACCATCCGCATTCCGGTACACATGAAAGAATTGGTTTCCAAATTAACCAAAGTGACCAATAAATTCCGCCAGGAACACGGCCGCGAACCGACCCTGGAAGATTATTCCAAATCCTTGCGGCTTTCGGTAGAAAAGGTAAAAAGCGTCCTCAAAATTATGCAGGACCCTATTTCCCTCTCTACGCCGATTGGGGAAGACGAAGACTCCAACCTGGAAGATTTTATTGAAGATAAGACCGGGCCGAACCCGACCACCTCGGCCGTGGACTTTTTGCGCAAACAGGAAGTGGCCGAAGTGCTGGCAACGCTTTCCGAACGGGAAGCCAAAATTATCAGCCTGCGCTTTGGGATAGACTCCGGCTATCCGCGCACCCTGGAAGAAGTGGGCAAGATGTTCAATGTGACGCGCGAACGCGTGCGCCAGATTGAAGCCAAGGCCATCCGCAAACTGCGCCACCCCAGCCGGACCAAAATGTTAAAAGATTACCAAGAGTAATAAAACATTTTCATAACACAAACCCCCGCCATGTCACGAATGGCGGGGGTTTTAATAGGTAAACCATTTTGTATTAATAGGGTGCAAAATCTTTTGTCCCATTGTCTTCCGGCAAACTATCTGCTATATAGCGGTCATAAAAGACCAGCAACTTTTTTTCCACACGCTCCCGCAAAGCCTGCTCTTTTGCTTGTTGCGCTTTGCGTTGCAACAGGACCTCTTGTACAGTTTGCGGCTCTTTTTCCGCAGAGGCGGCATTCGTAAGTACTTGTTGTTTTTTGATAACAAATGCGCCGGTAGAGAAATCAAACTCAAAAAGAGCTTCGTGGCTTTTATACATTAACAATTTTTCATCTTTGGTGATAAATCCTCTCAACCAAATGCTTTTATTGTTAGGGGCAGAATGTGCCAAACTGACAATACGCATGTTTTTAGCCGGAGAATATTCTTCCAACAGGGCCACATTGGCCGAATCTTTTACAGCCACGCACCGTTTGCGCTCATATACATAAGAGCAATACATTTCTTCTCCGCGCGGGCTTGTGCCATAGAGCAAGCGGCCGGATTTATCTTTTTCCACCGCCGTAAAAACGGTTTGTATATCAAAGGTATAATCTTTGGCATCCGGGAAATACTGCGTATTCTGCAATTCTCCCGCTTTGTCAAACGTCCGCACCACCACATTGGGCAATTCTACCTCTACCGCGTATTTAGCGTTAGACGTAGGCCGCCCCTGCACATACCGGTAATTGCGGTGGGCACAAAAACTGCGCCACCCCTGTTTGCCGCCCCGGGCATTCCCATATACACCTACATCCAACAAATTAATAAGGCCGTCCGCTTCATCACACGAAAACGTAATGCCTCTTTTGGCATTGGACATTATTCCTTTACTGCTATCCGGCGTATGATACACCATAGAAGAATTAATGCGCCCGTAGCGGTACTGGTCCGAAAAGCCCAACGTATGGCCCAATTCGTGTGCCAACATATTTTCATTTCCGCCAGAGGCCCAATTTGCAAGCCCCTTTTTGGGGGCAAAATACAGTTTATATGGAACAGAAGTATTATCTACACACGCTAACGCCGCTGAAGAACGGCAGGCTTTTTCCATTTCTTGGGCGGGCAAAATAAAAAACAAAATATCCGGCGTATCACAATCTTTCCGCACCACAATTTGTGTCCGCAAGGCAGGCAGGATGTCTTCAAACTCCTTTTCTCTGCCGGATTCTTTTACTGTTTGCAGCGCAAAATTAAACCATGCCTGATAATTTTGACGCAACATTTCTAAATACTCCGCTTCGGTGTGAGTGTCTCCAGAGCGCAAATTATGCACCACCGCGCAAACCGGCTTCCCATCCACTATTTTGCGCAGCAACAGCGCGGGAGAGTTGGGATTATCCCTATTTTCCACCCCAGGCAAAAAGCCGAACGGGGCACTCCACCCCGCCGTAGTTATAAATAAAGAAAAAAACAAAACAAAAAGTATTTTCATATATCTTTACATTATAATCTTTTTACGCGCTTTTTCAAGCAGAATTTACTGCCGCCGCCCTAAAATAATTTTTCCCATAAAAAAACCGGGCCCCGCCCGGAGCCCGGCTTTTACCCTGTAAAACAAGATTTATTTATTTTCCCGCTTGAATAAATCGCGCAAAAATTCTTCCACCAGGGGTTTACTGCCCAGCCCTACGCCAATGCCAAAAGCAAGGCCCAAACTGGCCAGCACAATCACCACCACGTTGTTGACCAACTGCGTGGCAAAGCCCAGGTTTTCCACCGCAATCAGCGCGCAGAAAAACACAATAAAAATATTTACCGCGCGGGAAATTAAAAACCCGCCTTTTAAGTTATTGGCGCGGGAGGCGTTATCAATAATGTTGCCCATTAATTTGCCAAACAACAACCCCGCAAACAAAATAAGCACAGACACAAACAACGTGGGGATAAACTCCAAAAACCGGGTGAACAAATCCCGTATTACCGTCAGGTTTAAGAAGTCCGCCGCCAGCACAATGGCGTAAAAAATAACGGCCCACGCCAGTACAAACGCAATAATATAGGTGGGTGATTTACCCAGCCCAAAACGCACGCAAAGCTCGTTAATGCCTATTTTGGACGTTTTTTCATCAAACGCAATTTTGGTTAAAATCTTTTTTACCCAGGAGCTTACCAACCGGGATAAATACAACCCAATTACCAAAATAAACAGGGCCACAATCGCCTCAAACAAAAATTTAAGCCCGCTTTGGCCCACCGTCAGCAGGTGTTCCGTCACCTTATTAGAAATTGCTTCAATATCCATACATACGCCTCCTTTGTTAAATTGTAGCAAAAAGCACTCCTATCCGCGCATATTAAGATAATTGCTACAATATATATCATGACATCCACCGGCACTTTACAACGCTTAAAAGGGCTCGGCCCGGCCAAGGCTAAACTGTTTGAAAAGCTGGGTATTTCCACGCTGACGGATTTACTGCATTACTATCCGCGCACTTACCAGGACCGCCGCCCGGATGAAAAACCCAACGATTATAACTCCAACTCCTTAACCGTTTTTAAGGGGCGCGTTTTGCGCACGCAGGAAATCCCCGCGCGCAGTGTGCTTATTTTTAAGGCGTTTTTGGAAAACGAACAAGGCCGCCAAATAGAGTGTACCTGGTTCAAAAAACGCTCTTTCGGGCGCTTTCGCTTTGACCCGTTCGGCCCCATGAAAAAAGACTTCAAATTAAATGCGGAAGTGTGGGTTATCGGGCGGCAGGAAGACCGCAACAATTTTTTCGGCAATAAAATAACGGTGGAAGAATACTACCCGGCCGCGGACCCGTTAAGCGCCCTGCACGCCGGGCGGCTGACCCCTATTTACAGTTTAACCGAGGGCTTAACCAACAAACAGTTCCGCCTGTTTATGCACGAGGCCCTGCAAACCGAAGCGTTGCAAACGGAGCCGGAAATTCTCCCACCCGCCTTGCTGGCCAAACGCAAGTTATTGGGCAGTACGCAAGCCTTGCGCGGTATTCACTTCCCGGCCGGATTGGCGGAGTTGGACGCCGCCAAAGCGCGCCTGGCGTATGAAGAATTTTTGCTGTTGGCTACCGCGTGGGGCATCAAACGCACGCAAACTAAAATTTTGGAAAAAGGCTATTCGTACGAAATCAAACGCACCTTGCTTACGCCGCTACGCCAAAATTTGGGGTTTCAGTTTACCAACAGCCAAAAGCATGTAATTAACGAGATTTTCCGCGATTTACAATCCCCCCGCCCCATGAACCGCCTTTTACAGGGGGATGTGGGCTCCGGCAAAACGGTGGTGGCGTTGTGCGCCATGCTGCTGGCGGCGGAAAACGGCTACCAGGCCGCGCTGATGGCTCCGACGGAAATTTTAGCGGAACAACATTTTATTACCTTTGAAAAAATGCTCAAAGCCCTAGGCGTAAAAACGGCCATTTTAACTTCCAGCACCAAGGCCGCCGCCAAACGCAAAATTTTGAAAGAGCTGCAAGACGGTACTATCCAAATTATCGTGGGCACCCATTCTTTAATACAAGAAGACGTAAAATTTGCCAACCTGCGTTTAGCCGTTATTGACGAGCAACACCGCTTTGGGGTGCGCCAACGCGCCCAATTAAAAGAAAAAACCGCCAAGTTGGATTTGCTCACCATGACGGCCACCCCTATCCCCCGCACGTTGGCCCTGGCTTTTTACGGGGATTTGGAAGTTTCCACCTTAACGGAGCTTCCCCCCGGCCGCCAACCCATTCAAACGGAAGCCGCCACGGAAAAACTGGCTTTTATGCGCGTGACGGACGAAGTGGCAAAAGGGCGGCAGGCGTATATTGTCTACCCGCTGATTGAAGAAAGCGAAAAAATCTCCGCCAAGGCCGTCAGCGAGGAATTTGAAAAATTAAAAACGGTGTTTCCGCAATTCCGTTTGGCTATGCTCCACGGGCAAATGACCCAGGAAGAAAAAGAAGCCGTCATGGCGGATTTTGCCGCCCACAAGACGGATATTTTAATAGCCACCCCGGTTATTGAGGTAGGCATTGACGTAAAAAACGCCACGGTTATGGTGATAGAAAACGCGGAACGCTTTGGCCTGGCCAGCCTGCACCAGTTGCGCGGGCGCGTGGGGCGCGGGGAACACGCCAGCTACTGTATTTTAGTGGCCGAACACGCCGGCAGTATTGCCAAAGAGCGCGTGGATATTATCTGCCGCACCTGTGACGGTTTTAAGATTGGGGAGCGCGATATGCAGTTGCGCGGCCCCGGGGAAATTTTGGGTACCCGCCAAAGCGGGGAGTTGGAATTTAAGGCGGGCGATTTTTTTAAGGACCGCGATATTTTAACTTGGGCCATAGAAGACCGCGACGAACTTTTAACGCAGGACCCGGCGCTTGTGCAACCCGCGCACCGGTTATTCAAACAACGCCTGATACAACT
>UQFW01000043.1 GCA_900540405.1 Candidatus Avelusimicrobium faecicola
CGTTCAAAGGGCTTGCCAAACACGCACGCCCCGCCGCGCAAGCATTAAAAAGCTACCGGCATAAAAGCGCCGCTATAACCGTTGGGCAAGTGGCGGACGTGGTGTTAGCCGTAGCCGCGATTGGCAAATTGGCGGTATCCGCCGTAAAAATGGGAACGCAGGGCCTTAAAACCGGGGTGCGCGTACTGCGTTTGGCCCGCGCCCAAGCCGCCGCCAACGGCTTAACCGTAAGCGCCAACGCGGGCAGAATACTGCGTTTGGGGCGCGTGCAGGCGTATGGGGTGCGCTCCGCCAAGGAAGTCATGCTGGGCAGTGTGCGCAACACCTTAAACATCAAAAGCGTATTGCCGCCGCCTGCCGTAAAAATTGTAAAAAACCCCCAAACGGCCGCCGCCTTGAAAAGCGGCAAAACCTATACCCAACCGGCTGATTTTAAGGCTCCGGCGCAAAGTGTTTCCGCGCCGGCAACCTCCGCCCGCGCAACGGTCTTAACGCCCAAACAAATTAAAGCGCGCGCCCGCAAAGCTGCCGCCAAGGCCAAAGCGCAAAAAGAGGCCGCCATTTCCCGCCAAATGGATAAAGAGCTTATCCAAAAGGTAGCCGAAAAAGCCCAATTAGATGCCGCCTGGAAACAAACCCGCGCGTATCAACTGGAACAGCAAGCCGCCCAAGCCGCGCGCGTGCGGCAACTGGCATGGGACGCCAAAATAGACAAATGGACTTTCGGCAAAGGCTCCACCTTCTTAAAATTGGCGCGGGATAAAGCCTTCGCCCTGAATTTAAGTTTACTGCTCCAATTTTCCACCCCGCAGGCGGCTATGTCCGTGCGCGGTGTCACGCCGCTAACCACGCTTGCCAAAACGGAAACCGTCTATACGGCGGCGCGCTCCACCGCCCAAACGGCTCATACTTTTAAGTGGGCCCCCACCAAAGCGGCCGCGCCTGTTTACCGCTTTCCTATCAACGCGCCGGAGCCGCGCAAAATGGCCCCGCTTATGCTGGGCAAATGGGGGCAAAGCGCGTTTGGGGTCCGCCCGTCTTGGTTCAAACTGCCCGCTTTCAGCACGTTGGCGCCGTCGCTCGTGCCCGCAAAAGCGGCCCCGGCCCTGGCTTATCCGGCCGCGCGGTTTAGCTTTTTCGGCCGCACCGGCGCCAGCAATAACGGCTATATTTATAGCGGCCTGCCGCTTTTCTCCCTGGGCAACGCCGCCAAAAAAATGGGGAAAGGGCTTAAAAATCTCTTTCCGCAAAATACCGTAGCCAGCCGCTATGTGCTGTATGCCACCTCTTTTATTATGGGGTTGGAAGTAGCCTCGCCCATACTGACGGATTTAGGTATGAGCCTGGGCCTGAATATGGACGACAACAGCCTGGTCACCGTAGCCACCTATCTGCCGTACTTTTTAGGGGCTATGTTGAGTGATGTTCTGCAAACGAAACTGGGGGCCAAAAAGACGTTAGGTTTAGGGCTTGGATTAAACATAGCCGGGCTTGCCAGCGGGGTGTTGTTAAGCGGCTTAAACGGCCACTTTTTGCCCGAGGTAGACACCCAGGCGCATTTTGCCCGCATTTTAGCCTCTATTGCGTTAGCCAGTTCCGGGATGATTTTAATTCAAAACTCCGTGGGAACGGTGCTGGAACATTTAAGCCGCGTGGCGCCGGATTTAAGCAAACTGCCGGAAAACGAGCGTTTGGGCAAATTGGAAAAATACAACATCAAAACGCAAATTTTCCGCTCCGTCGGTATCATTATGACGTATCTGTTCCCGTGGGCCTCTAAAGAATTATTGGGGTTAGATTGGAGCTTTGCGTTTGTTTTGCCGCTGCCTATTTTAACCTTGGGGTTAGGGTTATTCTGCTGGGCCAACTTGCCCAACATAAAAAACGAAGCCGCCCCCAAACCCAAAGCGGGCAAAAGCGTTTCCGCCCGCCTGAAAACCGCCCTTAAAAATCCGGCCCGCACTGCGGCGGGTGCGTGGAAAGGCATTAAAAACAGCGGCTACGTCAGTTTGTTTAAGGAGGACTCCACCGCCAAATACTTAATCCCGGCGGCGTTCTTCTTAAACGTGATTGAAGTGTCTATCCACAATGGGCTGATGTTTTTACTGCCCACCATGGATATTTCCGACTCCATGCGCTACTTATTATCCATGTTGCAATTTGCCGGGGCGTTTTTAATCGGGCGGATGATTGCCCCGTGGGTATTGCAAAAATTCCCGCGCTACAAAATGACCCTCGGCGGCGGGGTGGCACTGGCCGGTATTGCCGCGGCACTGCCGTTTGCGCAAAGCAACGCTTACTTATTTACCGGGGGCTTATTTGCGGCGGAAATAGCTATATCCACCTTGTTTACGCTGTTATTCGGCGCGGCCGCCAAAAACCCCAAAACGCAGGGGCGCACGGTATCTTTGATTATTGCCTCGGCCATTTCCTGCGCGTTTGGCCCGCTGTGGTTAGCCAACGCCGGCCAATGGGCGCTGACGCACGGCATTTTAGGGGAGCGCGCCGCCATGTCCGCCGCGTTAATTGCGGCCCCGCTGATAATGACGGTGCTGTCCTTCTTAATGCTGTATAAATTGGAATCCTCGGCCGTCAAAAAAGCCAAACAGGCGGCCCCTAAAAAATAAATACCTTACCAGACCGAACCCCCGCCACCCAGCGGGGGTTTTTTATGATGTATCCGCCAGGGCCCGGCTCCTGGTTCCGCGGGGCCGGTTCCACTTGCCGCGGGGGGGAATTTATCCGCCATTTCTCTGCCCAGGCGCGCGGCCCAAACCACGCGCCCGCCGCCCTTGTTCAACGCACGCCGCCGCCGTTTTCAATAGGCTAACAAGCCCAAGCGCGCGACCTAACCCGCCGCCCTTGTTTACAGGGCATAAAAAAACCGGGCCTATACCAGCACCCGGTTATTTTGTCGGCAGAAATTTTACTCGTAGCGTAAAGCATCTATCGGGGTAAGTTTAGAGGCTTTATACGCAGGGTAATACCCAAAAAACACCCCGGTAGCGGCCGAAAACCCCACGGAAAGCACAATGGACCACACGCTTAGCTCCGCCGGAATAGACGAGGAGTGCGAGGCCACAAACAACGTAATGCCCACCCCCAGTATCACGCCTATCAACCCGCCGATACAAGACAGCGTGACGGCCTCGGCCAAAAATTGCAGGCGGATATCGGCACTGGTGGCCCCAATCGCCATGCGGATACCTATTTCGCGCGTGCGCTCCGTGACGGACACCAACATAATGTTCATTACCCCAATGCCGCCCACCAATAAGGAAACCGCCCCAATAACCCCCAGTAAAAGGCTCATGGTTTTGCTGGCACTTTTGGCTTCTTCCACAAACGAAGCAAAATCGTCCAGTTGAAAGTCGTCCTCGGCAAGCGGGTGGATATGGTGCGTATTGCGCACGGCGTTTTCTATACCTTTTTTAGTGGTTTCTATGGTGTTAAAATCCTGCACGCGGATAATCACGCGGTCCAACGCGTGGCGGTTGGAGCTGTTCCACCCGGTGTTCATTTTTACTTTGCCGGTGGTATAGGGGATTAAGGCGCCTTCGTCCATATCAAAGCCCATGCCGCCCTGGCCGTTTTTCTTCATAACCCCAACTACCTTAAACGGAATCTCATTGAGTACCACCGTCCGGCCCACGGGGTCCACATCATTAAAAATGGTTGTGGCGGTGCTGGCCCCCAGTACAATTACTTGCGCATAAGAGGAAACTTCTTTTTCTGTAAAATGGCGCCCGGCGTCCAACTGCCAATCGTACGTCTTAAAAATATCCGTATCCGTGGCTAAAATACCCACAGAAGTAGAGGTATAGCCGTATTTTACATCAAAGCCGGAATTAATATACGGCGCGGCGCTGGCAACGCCCGGCACTTTGCGGATAGCCTCCACATCTTTTATGGTAATATCTTTGGGGGACGTAATGGAAGAATCCCACGGTTGGCGCAAATACAAAATGTTGGTACCAAAGCGGGAAAACCGCTCCGCCATACTTTTTTGCGTGCCGGAGCCTACCGCCAACATGGTAATTACCGCCGCCACGCCAATTACAATACCCAAACTGGTCAGCGCGGCGCGCATTTTATTGGCCGCGATGGCTTTTAGCGAAAGGCGGCAAATGGAATAAAAAGTATCAAACATTATTTCCTCTCGTCACTTATTTTTTGGCCGTCCTTAAACTTAATCAGGCGGCCGGCATATTCGGCAATGTCCGGCTCGTGCGTAATTAAAATAATGGTTTTGCCCATTTCTTTATTCAGCCGGGTAAACAGTTCCATTACCTCAATACTCATTTTGGTATCCAGGTTTCCGGTCGGTTCGTCGGCAAAAATAATGGGTGCATCACACACCAAAGAGCGCGCAATAGCCACGCGCTGTTGTTGCCCGCCGGAAAGTTGGTTGGGCAAGTGGAACGCGCGCTCCGCCAACCCCACCGCTTTTAAGGCGGCAAGCGCTTTTTCGCGCCGCAAGTGCATGGGCGTATGGTTATAAATCATGGGCAGTTCCACATTTTCCACCGCCGTGGTGCGTTTAATCAGGTTGAACCCCTGGAACACAAAGCCGATTTTGCGGTTGCGCACCCCGGCCAATTTGGATAGTTCCGTTGCCGTCACGTCTATCCCGTCTAACAGATAGGTGCCGCTGGTGGGTTTATCCAAACAGCCCAAAATGTTCATAAACGTAGATTTGCCGGAACCGCTGGGCCCCATGACGGCCACAAACTCGCCGCGTTCCACGCTTACGCTTACGTCGTTAAGCGCGCGGACTTCCACATCACCCAGTTTATAAATCTTAAATAAATTGCGTGTATCAATCAGAGCCATTAGCGCCTCCGGGGCGGGCGGGGCATAGAAAACCCGCTGGAAATATTCCTTTCCACGGCTTCCCAAATAACTACGCGGTCGTTTTCGGTCAATTCGCCGGAAACTTCCGTCTTATTATCGCCGATAATCCCCATTTTTACACTTACGCGGCGCGGTTGCATAGCACCTTTATCCAATATCCAAACGCCGGTATCGTTGAATTTTTCCATATTAAACGAGGGGGAAAACCGCAACGCCTCGTTAGGTACTAAAAGTACACCTTTTTTATCTTGTGCTTTAATGGAGATAGTGGCCGTCATACCGGGCATAAATTTGCCCGCCGTATTGTCCACATCAATTACCACGGTATAAGTAGTGGAAGACGAAGAAGACGAACCATAGCCGGACGAAGAGGACGAGGACGACGAAGAAGACGAATAATTCGTGCGCACCTGCCGCACCGTGCCGTGGAAGGTTTGGTCCGGGTAGCCGTCCAACGTAAAATCGGCCACTAAACCGGCGGTAATTTTTACCACGTCCGCTTCGGACACTTTGGCCTCAATTTGCATTTTGGTTAAGTCCTGCGCCAATGTGAACATTTCCGGCGTGGAATAGCCGGACGTTAAGGATTGCCCTTCGCTTACCAGTTTCGTCAGCACAATGCCGTCATACGGCGCCACGATTTTGGTATTGGATAAATCCTTTTTTGCGCGGTCTAACTGGGCCTGCGCCTGAATAACGGAGGATTCGGCCGAGTTGAGCGAGCTTTTGGCGTTTACATAGGCCAGTTCGTATTCTTCCAAACTGGATTTAGACACATAATTTTTGGCGTATAAATCTTTGTAGCGGTCACGGTTTAACTGGGCTAAATGATAAGACATTTTGGCCGATTCCAAACTTTCCTTGGCGGAAGAGAGCGTGGCCTTTGCTTGGTCGTAATCCGCCTGAACTTGGGTGGGGTCAATTTCCGCCAGTAAATCGCCTTTTTTAACGCGGGAATTGTAATCCACATAAATTTTTAATACTTCGCCGGATACCAGCGCGCCTACTTGCGTGGTGGTAATAGGCGCCAGCGGGCCGGAGGCTTCCACCACGTCCGTAATATCGCCCTTTTCCACTTGGGCAGTGTCATACTGAAAAATAGAGGGTCTGTTATGTAGCCGGCTCCAGGCAAACCACCCGCCGCCGATTAAAACCGCCACGATAAGCAGTTTTATAAAAATATTTTTTTGTACAAACCATTTCCAGCACGCAACCGGAAAGTGAAGAATTTTTTTCATACTATTTAGTCCCCATTGCTTGTTTAAGTTCGGCTACTGCGGTAGCATAATCATAACGGGCGGTTAAGTAGCTTAGTTCCGCATCCGTATAAGAAACTTCGGCGTCTTTCAGTTCAATAATATCGCCGATACCCTCGTTATAACGGCCTTGGGCCAAATCTAAATTTTCCTTGGCTTTTTGCACGTTTAATTGGGCGATTGGCACACTGTCGCCCGCTTCCTGCAACTTCAAATAGGCGCTCTGTACCTGCAAAAATACATCATTCATTAAACTGCGGTCTTGGTTTAACGCTCCCGCTAAAGAAATTTTAGCCTGTTTCACCCCGTTATACGTTTGGAGCGCATTAAATAAAGGCAATTCCACCGCGGCTAAAAGTTTGGTGTTTTCGTTATCCAAATAAAAATCGTCACCGCTTTTGCTGAAACTGGCCGAAAAAGAAAACGTGGGCCAATACCCCGCTTTGGCTTGATTAAGTTTAATACGGCTGATTTTAAGCCCGGTTTGGGAGGACAGCACGTCCGGCCGTTGGGCATACGCCGTGCGGACGGCTTCTTCCAGCGTAATTTGAAAGGGCGTTTCGTCTATTTGGCTGTCCAATACCAAGGTGTTGCCCGCCGTCACGCCCATAGCGTTTGCCAAATTGGCCGAAGACGTATTAACCAAATTTTTGGCGCGGATGAGCCGCAAATCTTCGTTATTTAAGTTTACTTCGGCGGTAGTCACGTCCACTTTGGGGCGCAGGCCGTTTTCAAAATAAGCTTGGGCGCGGTTGTATTGGTCTTGGTACAAATCACGCGCTTTGGTGCGTATTTCCACCGCTTTTTGGGCGGAAAGCAACGTGTAAAATTTGCTTTTTACATTACTGGCTACTTCCTGCTCAGCCTTTTCCAAAGCCAATTTGGCCTGTTCCAACGCCAAATTAGCCGTTTTTACGTTGCGCGCCAAATCCGTAATGCCGCTGATGGTTAAAGAGGCTTCTACATAAGAAGACGCGGAGCCGTGGTCCGTACGGGCATGGCCCGGCAGTTTGGTCACGTTATAATCCTGTTGGGCGCCCGCCGTGGCGGTGGGCAAAAATTTGCTTTTCGCCAAGCTGACGCTTACCGCCGCATCCGCCACGTTTAGCCGCGCGCTGATTAAGGAGGGGTTGTTTTCCATGGCAATTTCCAAACAACGCGCTAGCGTAAGCGCAGTGTCCAGGCCGGTAATTTCTTTACCGTCCGCACCCAACGCCGCCGGAAACTCCGCTTGCGGCCGGGCGGAACTGTCCGCCGCCGGAAAGGGGGAAATAACGGCACCCTGCGCGCCGCCGCAAATGCCGGCTAACACAAGGCCGGATAAATAAAGGTTTTTCAAAATATTCATAGTCTTTATTATTATATAAATTATGCCACCCGCTACGGTGGTTTTTGGGGCCCTTAAAAAAGCCCGCAGGTATAAAACACAAAAGGGCGCATTTTTATTGCAAATTTTTTCAAATGCGGGCAAAACGCCCGGCAACCAGGTTCGCACGGCAGGGGCCTGTTTTATTATAATATAAGTATGTGGAAAACCATTTTACTACTCACCGCCTCCAACCTGTTTATGACGGTTGCCTGGTACGGCCACTTAAAACATAAAGATAAAGCCCTTTGGCTGGTTATTTTAGCCAGTTGGGGGATTGCCTTTTTTGAATACTGCCTGCAAGTGCCGGCTAACCGTATCGGCAGCGGTTATTTTACCGTCACCCAATTAAAAGTAATGCAGGAAGTCATCACATTAAGCGTGTTTACGGGCTTTTCCGTTCTGTATTTTAAGGAAACGTTCAAATGGAACCACCTGGCAGGCTTTTTATGCTTGGTGGCGGCTGTATTTTTTATCTTCAAAAAATGGTAGGATAAATTACCATGAAAAATAAACACAAATTATTTATTAAAATGGCGGAACTGGTGGCGGACCAATCCACCTGTTGCCGGCTGAACGTCGGCGCGGTATTGGTAAAAGATAACCGCGTGATAAGCATTGGTTTTAACGGCACGCCCACCGGCCAACAGCATTGTGAGGAACACTTTACCAAAGTGTATAAAGACCACTATGCCGATAAATACCCCACGTATGCGGATTTTGTGGCCAGCCGGGATTTTTACGATTTACACGGCAAGTGGTCCATTTCCAACGAACTCCACGCCGAACAAAACGCGATTGCCTTTGCGGCCAAAAACGGCATTTCCACCGCCGGGGCCGCCGTTTATGTGACGTGGTCCCCCTGCGTACATTGCGCCAAAGTAATTGTAAGCGCGGGTATCAAACAAGTTTATTACTTAAATAAATACGACCGCAGCCAGGAAGGCATTGTATTTTTGGAAAAAAACGGGATTGAATGCCGCCAATTAACGGCGGAAGACTTAAAATAACCGTTCTTTTACCCGTTTACATTTACTATAATAGATATATGGCTAACAAAACGAATAATCATGATTTTATTACTGCGGGCCTGATTAAATTGGGCTCCTTTTGCAAACGCCGCAAACAAGCCGTGTTGACCGGGTTGGGCGTTTTAGTGGTGGCTTTGGTGGTAGGCACGGCCTATCAGGCGCACTGCCAAAAAGTAGAAGAAGCCTCTTGGGCGGATTATTATGTAGCCCAAATGGCGCTACTCAGCGCGGGCCAACAGGAAGCGTTTAATTTACTGGACGCCATCAACCAAAAATATCCGGGCTCCAACGCCGCGCAATACGCCCAGCTGTTCAAAGGGGATTTGCTCTATTCCCAAGAAAACTACGCCCAAGCGTTAGATGTTTACACCGCCTTGCGCGCGCAAGCCAAAAACACGCAAGTAGCCACCGTGGCGGATTTATCGTTAGGGGCGGCGTATCAAGCCACTAAACAATATGATAAATCTATTGAAACCATGAAGCAGTTTATTGCCCAAAACCCCACCAGTTTTGCGTTGCCGCAAGCGTATTTTACGTTGGCGCTATCGCAAGAGTTGGCCGGGCAAAAGGCCGAGGCGCTGGAAACTTACACCAAACTGTTGGAAGATTACACCAAAAGTTATTGGGGCGCTTTTGCTAAAGATAAAATTAACGAATTGAAAAAATAATTTTGATAACACCCCCGCACCTTTTTAACAGGGCGGGGGATTTTTATGTAGCACAGGAGATTATGAAAAAATACTTATCCTACACGCTGGCGGTTATGCTGATGTCTTGGTCCGCCGCGTCTTACGGTGCCGGATTCGGCTTGTACGAATACAGCGCCCGCAGTACCGCTATGGGCGGCGCCACTATGGCCAACAAAGCCGAAGCCGCCTCTCTGGCCGCCAACCCGGCCTTAATTACCGAACTGGACGGCACGCAAGCCCAACTCGGTCTAACCGTGGTGACCGCCAATGCCACCACCACCGTGGACGGCCAATCGCGCGACTTAAAACGCGACGTTTGGTACCTGCCTAACTTCTACCTGACCCATAAAGTAAGCGACGGCGTTTCCCTCGGTTTAGGCGGTTTTTCCCGCTATGGTTTAGGGGGGGAATATAAAAACTGGGAAACGTGGGCTGGAAGCCGATTAGCCTACAAAGTAAAATTGGAAACTTTTTCCTTCACGCCCACGATTGCCGTAAAAGCCAGTGACGAACTTTCCGTGGCTATGGGCTTGGAAGCAATGGTAATCGGTTTCACCCAAAACTCTACGCTTATGCCGGGCGCAACGGCTAACGCTACCGCCTACGAAATCAGCGGTTCTGGCGTAAGTTGGGGGGGAAATTTCTCCTTTGTCTATCGTCCCGAATGGGCGGAAAAATGGTCCTTGGGCGCGTTGTACCGCTCCAAAGTAAAACAAAACTTAAACGGTCGTATTCATGCAGGTATGGAAGTTGCTGCGCCAATCAATATTTTTGACGACGATGCCAAAGGGGCCATTACCCTGCCGGACAGCCTTTCTGCGGGCATTTCTTTCCGCCCGACGGAAAAGTGGACCTTTGAAACCGGCATTGTAGGCACGTTCTGGAGTGCGTACGACCAAATTTTAATTGAATACTCAGACCGCGAAAGCACCCCGACGATTCACAATAAAAAAGATTACAAAGACACCTACCGATTGAACTTTGGGGCCGAATACAACCTGAACCCCAACTGGGCGGTACGCGCGGGCTATGTGTTTGATAAATCCCCGATTAACGAACATGCCATGGATACCTTGGTGCCTGTGGATGACCGCCATATCGGCAGCCTGGGTTTTGGTTATAAAAATGAAATATGGAGCGTAGATTTTGCTTACGCGCATATTTTTGCCCGCGACTTGAGCGGTACGGCCAACGCCCAATTTAATAAGCCAATGAAGTATAATGACGGCAAGAGCGATATGTTCGGCCTTACCTTTGGCTACAAGTTCTAACCTTGTAATTTTATAAAAAACTATAAAAAGAACCCCGCCGCCCGGTGGGGTTCTTTGTGTTAGGGTGCGCCGCCAAAGCCGCACAACAGCCGCCAACGCGCCACCGTGTAGCCCTGCCGCGCCATGCTCCTCGGGCCGCCACCAAAACAGCCCCACCGTCAAAACGCCACCCCGCCGCAAAATCCCGGCCAAAGTTCCACCGCGCACGCCGCTCCACCGTCAAAACACCTCGCCGCCCCACCAAACATAATAAAAAAATATATATATGAAAACCCCCCGGGTGGAAAACCCGGGGGCTTATCAAAAGCAGAAACGCCTAAAAGCTATTTGGTTAATATCCAGCGGTTATCATTTTCTTTTTCTTTGGCGCCCAGCGTTTTGCATAAGCGGACGGCAAAATCCCGCGCGGCGGCGTTATCATATCCGCACACAATGCGCGCCGCATTGGTTTGGTTCCAACGGTAGGCAAACAAATATGTTTTACTGGCGGCCACATCTTTGCGCGTAGCATAAACCGACATTCCGCTATTCACCCCATAGTTAAAATTTTTACTGGCCGGTATTTCTATATCCAGTTCTGCGGGGTCCGTGGCATAGCGGTTATTGGCCAAATAAAAAATTTCCTGCGCATCCCGGATGGTTTTAAGCATAGCCAAGGGCTCGGCCGCGCGCGCCTTTTCCACCGCCATTTCATACTGCGGCAGAGCCACGCCCGCCAAAATGCCGATAATCAGCACCACTACTAATAATTCAATTAATGTAAACCCTGTTTTTTTCATAAAATATCCTTAATAAATAATATACGCATTTCCACAATGGGTAAAATCAAACCGTTCCCGCCCTATTACTTTGCAGAATTTTTCTTCCCCGCAACAATAAATCACGTCTGTACGGTCCGTTGCCGCCACCGGGCGGAATTTACCACTGCCCGCAATATAAAAATTCTTGTTTTTATTTTTATACGCATACCGCCCGGAACCAATGGAATCTGCTTCCAAAGTGTAATCCTTCAAATCGGCCGATACGGCTACATCCAGTTTATCCAAAGAGTCCGCATACTCCCCATTGGCTAAATGATACACTTCCTGCGCATCTTTCAGCGCTTTAATAGTGGTGACGGCCTCCATAGCGCGCGCCTTTTCCACCGCTTTTTCATACTGCGGCAGAGCCACGCCCGCCAAAATGCCTATAATCAGCACCACTACTAATAATTCAATTAATGTAAACCCTGTTTTTTTCATAAAATCTCCTAATATAAAAAGGATAGCAATTTAAGAGGGGAAATACTATTCCTAAAAATTATTATAAAAGCCCCGCTTTTTGCAAAAGCAGGTTCACCAGGCGGGATACGGGGTATTGAAACACCTGCGCGCCGGGCACGCGCACAAAGCCGGGCGGCACAGGGGCGCTTGCCGGCAACGCCACTTTATACAGTTGGGCCCAAATCTTCCGGTGTGATAAAATATGCTTTACTGGGGCCGCCGCCAATACAAACGCCGCATTTTTGGGGAACACTCCCTCAAAAAACTGCCCCGCGGCCTTTTTTACTGCCGCCGCGGAAAGAACCGCCTGCGGCGTTTCTAATAAAAAAGGCTCATATAACCCCTGCCACACATCACCCGCCGGGCGCT
>UQFW01000044.1 GCA_900540405.1 Candidatus Avelusimicrobium faecicola
AGGTTGTTGGTTAATCAAATAAAAACACTTTTAGAATATAACCCGCGGCCGAAATCAGCCCCGCCGCCGGAATGGTAATAAACCAGGCCCACACAATGCGGTTGGCCACGCTCCAACGCACGCAGGAAAGGCGGCGCAGGGAGCCAATGCCCACAATCGCCCCGGTAATGGTGTGCGTGGTGCTAACCGGCACCCCTAACACAGAGGCAATAAACAGGGAGATAGAGGAAGCCGACTCCGCACAGAACCCGTCCACCGGGCGCAGGCGCGTGATTTTTTGGCCCATGGTTTTAACAATTTTCCACCCGCCGGAAAGCGTGCCCATCGCAATAGCCCCTTGGCAGAGCAACACAACGGAAAGCGGCACAATAAACTGGCCTTGCGCGGCAAGTTCCATTTCGTGGTGGGTGAGCAGAAAATCACGGATAGGGCCTACTTCACTGCCGGTTAAACCGCCCAGCAAAAGCATGCTGATAATACCCATGGTTTTTTGGGCGTCGTTGCCGCCGTGGCCCAAGGAATACGCCGCGGCAGACACTAGCTGCCCTTTGCGGAAGAAATGGTCCACCTTATACGGGTTGAAAGAGCGGCACAAATTAAATACCAGTATGCCAATCAGCATACTTAACAAAAGCCCGAGTAGGGGGGATAAAAAGATAAACAGTACGGTTTTTAATATCCCGCCCATCACCAGCGCGCTAAAGCCGCCTTTTACCAACCCGGCCCCGATTAAGCCGCCAATCAGCGCGTGGGAGGAGCTGGACGGCAACCCCCACCACCAAGTAATTAAGTTCCACCCGCAGGCCCCTACCAATGCGGCAAAAACCAAGTTGGCGTCCACTAAGTGGATGTCCACAATGCCGCTGCCAATGGTTTTGGCAACCCCGGTGTGAAAGATTAAAAACGCCACAAAGTTGAAAAACGCCGCCCACGCCACCGCCACTTTGGGGGATAATACCCGCGTGGAAACAACGGTAGCAACGGAGTTTGCCGCATCGTGGAAGCCGTTTAGATAGTCAAAAAATAACGCCAGAATAATTAAAAATAATATCCAAGCCATAACGGGCCTCTAGTTATTTTTTACCAAAATGGATTCCACCAAGTTTGCCACATATTCGCAAAAATCGGTGACGGTTTCGGCTTCTTCAAACAATTCTTTTTGTTTGATAACCATAATGGGGTCTTTTTCGTTTTCAAATAACCAGGAAATCGCCTCGTCGCGCAATACGTCGCCCTCGTTTTCCAGGCGGTTAATTTCCACACATTGGAACAGGGTTTCTTTCATATTTTTATTACTGCGCAAGCTGGCCAGTGCCTTTTGCATGGCTTTGGTGCTTTGGGCAATGGTGTTGGCCAGTTTTTGGCTGTATTCGGAGGGTTTTTCAATTTTATACAGTTGAAAGCGGTTTGTAATTAAATAAATGCCGTCTATAATATCGTCTAAACGGTTTGCCAAGGCCAAAATGTCTTCCCTATCAAACGGGGTAATGAAAGTTTCGTTTAGGGTGTTAATGATGTTGTGGGTCAGTTCGTCGCCGTAGTGTTCCAGCTCGTGCATGGCGCGCACATTTTCGGGCGTAAAGGCGGCTTCGTCCGTCAGTTTTTTATAAAATTCAGCCGCTTTTACAAGGTTTTCGGCCTGTTTATCAAACAAATCAAAGAACTTTACTTCTTTGGGCATGAACATATTTTTATTACTCCGTTGGGTACTCTTATTACTTGCGCCCACACCAAAAACGCTTGCGGGCGGAATTACAACTTTATAAAAAAGCTCCCGTTGCCACAGGCAAGCGGGAGCTGGTAAATTAACGCGCAGCGGTGTTTTTTAACTCTTCCGGCAAGTTTACGGCGGCTTTTAACAGGAACGGTCTTTTCTTTACTTCCTCAATAAAAGCGGCGTCGCGCAGTTTGTTGCGGTAATCTTTTTCTTGAAAGATATAACGGAACTTGGTGTAATCTTCGTAAGTGCCGGCTTTTAAGGCTACAATATCCTGCACGCCTACAATTTCCTCGTCCGTGGGGATTACAAAAATCTTTACCTTGGAGTTGTCCGCCGAAATGCGGCATTCGGCCTTGTTGGTGTCGGCGCAGTTGTTGCGTTCTTCGTCCAGCACAATGCCAAAGTTTTCAAGGCCCTGCAAAATCATTTCGCGTATGTTGGTGGCGCGTTCACCCACGCCCGCCGTAAATACAATGGCGTCCAAACGGCCCAATGCCGCCATATACGCCCCAATGTATTTTTTAACGCGGTAGGTTTCCACCTCTAACGCCAGTTTGCAAAGCTCGTCGCCTTCCGCGGCGCCTTTGCGCACGTCACGCTGGTCGGCAAAGCGGTCCCCGGTTAGGGCATACATACCGCTTTTTTTGTTCAAAATGGTATACATTTCTTCCGGCGCCATATTCAGCTTTTTCATCATGTGGAAGCAAATGGACGGGTCCATATCGCCGGAGCGGGTGCCCATTACTAAACCCTCTAACGGGGTGAGCCCCATGCTGGTATCCAGGCATTTGCCGTTTTTAACGGCGGTCACGCTGGCACCCGCGCCAATGTGGCAAACAATGGTGTTTACTTCGTCTACATTTTTGCCCAAAAGCACGGCGGCGCGGCGGGAAGTGTATAAAACAGAGGAGCCATGAAAGCCATAGCGGCGGATTTGATAGTCCGTATACCATTTGCGCGGCAAGGCATACATATAAGAAGATGCCGGCATGGTTTGGTGGAAAGCGGTATCCATTACGCAAACGTGGGTCACGTTGGGCATTAACGCGCGGGCGGCTTCAATACCCATAATGTGGGCCGGGTTGTGCAAGGGGGCCAAATCGGCAATGTTTTTTAATTCGGCCACTACGCTGTCGTCCACAATAACGGATTTGGAAAACTTACCGCCATGTACAATGCGGTGCCCCACGGCGGAAATAACGCTTACATTTTCAATAACGCCGTGTTCTTTATCGGTTAAGGTTTCAATAACCAGGTTGATAGCGTCTTTATGGTCTTTGCAATTTCTTTGGAGTTCAAATTTAGGAAATCCGGTACGGTCCTGGGAAATAAAGGAGCCTTCAATGCCAATGCGTTCTACCGCGCCGGCGCAGAGGCTTACTTTTTTGTCCCAATCGTACACGCTGTACTTAACGGAGGAACTGCCGCAGTTTAAGAAAAGAATAATCATTTTTTGTATGTCCTTGAATTTTGTTGCGCCATAAAAGCGCGTGAGTATTGGTTTTGCTTCCCCTATATTCTAGCAAAAAAAGGGGGAATGTGTTGTCATTTCCGTATGGTTATGATAGTATTGTATTAAGAAAGTTTATTACTAGGTAAATTTGCAAGTAAAAAGTGTATAAAAGAGAGGTCTTTTTATGTATAAATTTTTAATGCTTGCGGCGGGGCTTTTGTTGCCTGCTTTGCAAGCGGCGGGCGCCCCCCAACCGGGCGTGTGCGAAGGCGGGGCAATTGCCCGCTGTTCCATAGAATATTATAACGACGGCAGCCGCGCGGAATTTTACCAAAATGCGGAGGGGGCCGGCCGGGTGGAATGGCGTTTTACCGGGCAAGACCAAAAATTAACCAATATCTTTTTTTATCCGGGCAAAGGCGTGACGACGGAGCTGGAATTGGACCCGGTTTCGTCCGTTCCGCAAGCCTCTTTAACGTATACAACCGGGGGAAAATTGCTTTCGTGGCGTAAATTAAACGGCGCCACCAATACTTGGGAAGACGTACCCCTGGCTAATTCCACCCACACGTTAGAGCGCTTTGTGGACCCGGGCCGCCGTTTACTGCGCCGGGAAGATTGCTCCCGCCGGGATATTGCGCGCTGTACGCTTACGCGCAATGCGGACGGTTCGTCTACGGAGCGGCTGTTCTTCCCCAACGGCAAATTATGGGAAGAAAACACCTATAAAACGTCTAACCGCCTGGATTTTGAGTTTGCTTCTTTTGACTTTTGGGGCCGCGAAACCATGCGCAAAATATACGACCGCGCCAGCGGCAACTTACAAACGGCCTTTTGGTTTAACGAAGACACCAACCAAACCACCCGCTATATTTATGACTTAAAAACAGGTAAGGAAACTTCCACCGTGATTTATGATGCTTCGCGCCGCGTGCGCCGTTGGGAAGAAAACGGCCCCGACGGCCTGGTTAGTAAATCCGTCGTATTTGCGGAAAACGGCTTTCCGGTTTCCCGGCAACATTTTGAATTTTCCCGGCTTACGCAAGCCATTACTTTTTACCCCAATGCCCAGCCGAAAGAACGCCTGACATACAGCCCCGCGCGCGAAATCCAAACCCGCGAAACGTATGACGAGCAAGGGCACTTGGTGCAGGTGGAGTGCCTTGCCGGCCCGTGCAAAAACCCGGGGTATACCGTGTACCCGGTGGAAAAATCCCGCACGGTGTGCGAGGCCCAGCCGACCGAGCCGCAGTGCCGGCCTAAACCTTAACGGGCCGGATTTTACCGCCTGATTTGACCCGGCTTTATGCCGGGTTTTTTGGTGTGTTTGAGCGGTTCTTCCCATAAAAAAGGCGGCCCTTTTTACGGGGCCGCCTTTGTGCCGACTAAGGCTTAATATACTTTTTTAAGGGTCAGTACGCCGTCTTCAAAGAACCATTCTTCAATCAGGTCGCCGGTTTCGCTGAATTTTTTGGTCACGCCGTGCGGTTTTCCGTCTTTGTGGGGGGAAATCAGCGCAATCGTTCCGTTGGGGTGATACACAATTTTATCGCCGATAATCTTGTCGTTTTTATAGGAACATTCGGAGCGCAAATCTCCGTCTTGCGTGTAAATTTTGCTCACGCCGTTTAAGTAGCCTTTTTGGTATTCGGCCACTTCCAAAATTTTACCGGTGGGATAGTATTTAATTTGTTTTCCGTCTTGCACGTCATTAACGTAGGAAAATTCTTTATACAACTTGCCCGTCGGGTTGAAAACGCGCGCTTTGCCTTGCAACATACCTTTTTCGTAAAATTTTTCAATATTTACTTTGCCGTTTTCATAATAAATTTTGCATTTGCCGTCGCGTTCCCCATTTTTGAAACCACATTCAAAATAGAGTTTGCCGTTTTCAAAAAATTCTTTTACGGTGCCGTCGGGCATAGTGCCTTCGTGCTTTTGAATATCCAAGTTCTTATCCAAGGTTTCACGGTATACTTCTTTACCGTCAATGGAATAAGTGCGGATAAACCCAACGTGCAACGGGTCGTTAATGCTGCTTGTTTTTCTTACAATATCAACCATATTAAGCCTCCACCAGTTTTTGAGCCGCCGCAAAGCCGCTGCTCCACGCAAAATGTAAATTAAATCCTCCGCTTCTGCCGTCAACGTCCAGCAGTTCGCCGGTAATAAATAAGCCCGCGCATTTAAGGGACTCAAAAGTATTATAGTTTATTTCGCGGCAGTTTACACCCCCGGTTGCGGCCATGGCTTCCGTCCACGGGCGCGCCGCGCATACGGTAAAAGCCCACCCCGTCAGCGTTTTCAGCACATTGTTCCAGGTGTTCGGGGTCCATTCTTTTACGGGAATGTTCTTTTTAATGCCGGCAAAATCTATCAGTAAATTGGTGATATTTTCGTGCAGGAGCCCCGCAAAAAAATCTTTGGCTTTGCGGTGGCCGAATTTTTCCCGGCGGGCCTGCATAAATGCCGCAAAATCCGTGCGCCCGGGGAAAAAGTTTAACTCCACACTTACATTACCCTGGGGCAAACGGCGGGTAATGGCGGCGCTGATGTTAATGGCGGCCGGGCCGCTGAGGCCGTAATTGGTAAACAGCACTTCCCCTTGGCTTTGGGCCAGTATTTCCTGCCCGGCGCGGGCAGTTAGCGCCACTTGCGCACGCAAGCCTTGCAAGCGGGATATGGCTTTTTCTTTCACCGTCAGCGCGCATAAGGCGGGCGCGGGGGAAATAATGCTGTGCCCCAAACTTTTTGCCAACGCATAGCCGCTCTGCGTGCCGGTAAGCTGCGGGAACGCGCATGAGCCGCACGCCAGCACCAAGTTCCGGGCCTGAAAATGGCCCCCTTGTTGGGTCTGTACGGTAAAAGTTTTGCCGCGTTTGATTTTAACCACTTCTTGCCCGGTTTTCAGTTCGGCGCCGTTTTCCAACGCGGCCAATTTTAAGGGCTCCAAAACAGCGGTAGCTTTGCCGGTAGCCGGGAAAAACCGCCCGTTATCTTCCTCCACCAATAAAACGCCTAAATCTTCAAAATATTTTTTGCAGGCGGCAAACGGAAAGTGTTTTAAGGCGCTTTCTATCAGTTCCCGCGGGGCGTGGTAAAAATCGGGCGATACGCGGGCATTGGTTAAGTTGCAACGTCCGTTTCCGCTGGCTAAAATTTTGCGGCCGGGCAAAGGGTCTTTTTCCAAAATGAGAACCCTTTTGCGGGCGCGCGCACATTCCAGTGCACACAACAGGCCGCTGGCTCCGGCGCCGATAATCAGCACGTCATAAATAGGCAAATCGTTCATATTAAATACAGTGTAGCAAAAATGCGCGCTCTTGACACTCCCGCCCATAAGTATATACTATAAAAGAGTATATTTTTAGGAGATTTTATGCGTTTAACCACTTATTTTTTTACTTTTTTAATGGGTTGCCTGCTCCCGGTTTCTGCCGCGGCATTTACCGTGGGGGAGATGGCCCGCCCTACCTTTAGCACGGCCCCGGCGGGGAATGTCCGCCCGACCACCGCGGCTACGGGCGCAAGCCGCCCGACTACCGCCGCAACCGGCAACACCCGCCCCACCACCCAGCCGGGCAACAGCGGCAACCGTTTTACGCCGGAAACGGGAGAAACCCACCCCACCACTCCGGCCGGATTAAGCGCCCAGCGTTTTACGCCGTCTACCGGCCCGGTCCGCCCGGGGTTAGATGCGGCCGGCGGGCGCGCAGAGGCGTTCAGTTTGGCTCCGCGCCCGACTAAGGGGGCCTCTAAACAGGAAGTGACGGTCAAGCAAGCCGCCCCGGCGGCCAACCCCGGCTTAAAAGCCGCCAAATTGGGAGGCGGTGCCGGCGGTATGGGGGGAATGACGGCCCAACAGCAAAAAGAGCGCGACAGAGCGGCGGCCAATTCGGATGCGGCCGAAAAACTGGCCGGAGCCAAAAACTATAAGGCTACGGAAGAAAAAGCGATGTCTAATATCAAAGGTATTTTGGACGCGGTAAACGGCAAGAACAGCAAAATTAACGAAAAAGCCTCCTCGGCGCGCAAACACCGTTAGGAAAACCGCTCCGGCATTTTGAACAAAAGTCTGCTTAAAAAGCAGGCTTTTTTATGGGGGGAAGAAACCGCGTGTTGTGTTTGGTCGCCCGTTTTCCGGGCCGTGTTTTCAGGCGGTGCGTGCGGCCGGGTCGGGTGCGGGGCTTAATCCAGCAACGCTTTCAGCAAGGCTACAATATGCGGGGAAATCAGGGCGGTCAGCAGGGCCATAATAATTAGGGCCAGGGTGCTTAAAACCGTTTGTTTGTCACGGTGTTTTTCCGCGCATTTGCTGGTGCCTAATACATGGCTGGTGGCCCCGATGGAAATGCCAATAGCCGCGTGGCTGTGAATGTGCAAAAACTTAAAAATGCTGTGCGCCGTCAGCCCGCCCAACAGCCCGGTTAAGCACACCAAACAAGCGGTCAGTTCCGGTATGCCGCCCAACTCTTTGGAAATTTCCACCGCGGCGGGAGTCGTCACGGATTTGGGCAACATGGAAAATATAACCGACTCCTGGGCGTGAAAGCATCTGCCCAATACATAAGTAAGCGCAACGGTACACACGCACGAAAATAATAACCCGCCGAATACCGCGCGTTTATTGCGTTTCAATACGCCCAAATTTTGGCTCAGCGGCCACGCAAAAGCCAGCGTAGCCGGGCCTAATGCCCAGGTAATCCAGTGGGCGGAAGCGTTGTAATCTTCGTAAGAAACGCGCAAGAGCAACAGCCCGCCAATCAGTAATGCGGAGGCGGAAAGCAAAACCGGCAACTTGCCCCACACCGGCACGCGGGCCGTTTTGCGGCAGAAAATATAAATCAAGAGTGTAGCCACTAAACCCCACATATCAGTTGTGCCGCCCCTTTTTAAGGTTCCGCCACTTAATCAGTTTAATCGTGTTTTCAATCAGCAGGGCGGTTAAAATCATACTTACAAAAGTCCCCACGAATATAGCCGCTAAAATAGGGGTTAAATTGTGGTAAATAGTGCCTGCATACGCCATAATGCCCACCGTCAGCGGGATAAATAAAAGGGTCATGTGCTTGAGGAGCAACTCGCAAATATCTTGCACTAAAACCTGGGGGAAAAACGGCAATTTAAGTAGCAGGCAAAGCAAAATAACGCCTAACAGCGGGGCGGGGAAGTGAATACCGCTCACGCGGACTATCCACACGGATAAAGCAAAGATAAGCACTAAGAATACGCCGCCTAAAAGCAAGCGCAAAAAATAGGTAATTTTGGGTTTCATGGTGTTTTTTCCAACAAAAAACCCCGGTAAACGGGGTTCTGTGCGGTTCAAACTGTTTACTTTACTTATATTTTACAAAATATAAGCGGGGGCCGGCAAAACAAAAATAGCTTTTTAAGCGTGCAGAGGGGGGTAAATTTTATACAATAACAATATGGCAAACTTGCACGAAGAAAGCGCGGTTTCTTTCCTGCCTTGCCGCACCTGGGTTATTACGGGCGGGGCGGGGTTTATCGGGTCCCACTTGGCAAAAGCATTAGTGGCCCGGGGCAAAGCGCCAAATCCCCTTATGCGGCGGATATTTCCAAAATCCGGGCATTGGGGTTTGAGCCGAAAGTATCTTTACAGGACGCGCTGGCGGAAATGTGGGCCCAGCTTAAAAATCAAGCGGAGTGAAACACTAAATTTGCCCTTATTGGGTTTGCGCGCTTACATTGCCGTTTTCTTACTTATCGGTAAACTTTCTTATTCCTCATTAGGCTAAATAAAAAACCCCGGGTCTTATACAACCCGGGGTCTTTTTATTTATGGTTATTGCCAAATTTATTTTACAGGGCTTCCACAAAGTCCGCCAGTTTTTTGCCGTCGGTCGTGCCGTCGTTGTTAACGTTCGTGCGGGGGCTGGTGCCGTCGCTGGCCGGGATTACCTGGGTCCAGCTGACAATGCAGGTGGTGGCCGCGCCGTCGCGGCGGCAGACGTTTACCTGGCAGCCGGTGGCTATGGTAAACGTAAAGTTTTTGGTGGAAAAAACGGTTCCGTCAGCGTTCCAAGTTCCGCCTTGCAAATCGGCATCAATACCGGTTTTTTCTGTGGGGCAACTGTCCGTGTGCATTTGTTTGTAGCGTTGCATAGAGTCCGTAATGGCTTTGGCGGTAATAAAACCTTCCGTCAGGCGGGCCTTTTCAACCGAAATGGTATACTGCGGCAAGGCCACGGCAGACAAAATGCCGATAATTAATACAACTACTAATAATTCTATAAGGGTAAAACCCCGGTTATTGGTCATGGTAAATCTCCTTAATAAAAATCCTTACACTGTATAGTATAATAAAAATCGCACGCAAGGCAAGCAAAAACTTGACAATCATAAAAAAATATATAATAATATATGAACAAATGTTCATACATTGGATATTAAAATGAAAAAAGAACTTTCAAAAACTCCCCGGGAGGGGAAAAGCTTGGCCTCCCGCCACTTGCAAGCGGCCGAGGACTTAAAAAAACACGCCCCGGACGAAGAAGAACTCTACGAACTGGCCGATTTATTTAAGGCATTTTCGGATTCGTCCCGCATTAAAATTTTATGGGCGTTAAGCACGGCCGATTTTTGCGTTTGCCACCTGGCCGCCGCCTTGGGCATGACGCAGTCTGCCGTATCGCACCAGTTGCGGTTATTAAAGCAGGGGCGGCTGGTAAAAAGTCGCCGGGAAGGCCAAAGCATTGTGTATTCTTTGGCGGATGAGCATGTAAAAAAGGTTTTCGGCCTGGGGCTGGAACATGTGAGGGAAAAATGACACATACTTGCTGTGCTTGTACCGGGTGCGCCTGCCACGCACACCATGGGGAAGAAAAAACTTTTTGGGCCGCTTATCGCTGGCTTGCGGCCGCGGCCGCCCTTTTTATAGCGGCGCTTTTTATGGGGAAGTGGCCCTGGGTGCAGTTGGCGTTTTGTGTGGTTTCGTGGGGAATCGCCGGGTGGGAAGTGGTTTTTCATGCCTTGCGCGGCCTTGTTAAAGGGGATTTTTTAGACGAAAACTTTTTAATGACGTTAGCCACCGTGGGGGCGTTTTGTTTGGGGGAATACCCGGAGGCCGCCGCCGTCATGCTTTTTTATCAAATCGGCGAGGCGTTCCAGGAGCGCGCCGCCGGCAATTCCCGCCACTCTATCCGGGCTTTGTTGGCGTTGCGCCCGGCCTTTGCGCGGGTGTGGCGCGGGGAAACTTGGCAAAAAGTGGCGCCGGAAGATGTAAAAGTGGGGGAAGTAATTGCGGTTTACCCGGGGGAGCGCGTGCCGTTGGACGGCACCGTCACGGACGGCGCGGCCTTTGCCGATACGTCTGCCCTTACCGGGGAGTCCGTCCCCAAGCGCTTGGAAACGGGCGATACGGCTTTGGGAGGGTTTGTGTGTAAAGACGGTAAACTAACCCTGCAAGTGGCGCGGGTGTATGGGCAAAGTGCCACCGCTAAAGTGTTGGAGTTGGTGGAACACGCGGCGGGGAAAAAGGCCCGGGCGGAAAAATTTATTTCCCGCTTTGCGCGTTGGTATACGCCGCTTGTGGTGGCGGGGGCGGTGTTGGTGGCGGTGGTGCCGCCGCTTTTGGTGCCGGATGCCACTTTTAAGACGTGGGTTTCCCGCGCGTTGGTGTTTTTGGTGGTGTCTTGCCCGTGCGCGTTGGTACTGTCGGTTCCGCTGGGGTTTTTCGGCGGGATTGGCGGCGCGGCCAAAAACGGCATACTTATTAAAGGGGGGAATTTTGTAGAGGCCCTCGCGCGCTTAAAAATTTTAGCGGCTGACAAAACCGGCACGCTGACCAAAGGCGTGTTTAAGGTGACGGCGGTGGCCCCGCTATCCTGCACGGCGCCCGAGCTGTTGGAAATTTGCGCGTTGGCCGAGGCGGCCTCTAACCACCCGGTAGCGGCGGCGTTGCGCGTGGCGTACGGCAAGCCGGTTGAGCCGGCGCGCGTAAAAGACGTGCGCGAAATTGCCGGCAAGGGGGTAAGCGCGCAGGTGGACGGCCAAACGGTGCTGGTAGGAAAGGCGGCCTTTTTATTGGAAAGCGGCATTTCTATCCCGCCGCAAGCCGCCGGGAGCGTGTTTTGCGCGCAAGACGGCAAATATATAGGGAGCGTGACGGTTTCGGACGAAATAAAGGCAGATGCCGCCCGGGCCGTTCAAGCTCTTAAAAAAGAGGGCATTGAAAAGGTGGTTATGCTCACCGGGGATAACGCCGCCGCGGCGGAGCCGGTGGCAAAGGCGTTGCAGTTGGACGGGTTCCGGGCGGATTTATTGCCTGCCCAAAAAGTGGCGGAAGTGGAGCGGCTCCAACAGCAAACGGCGGGTACAGTGGCTTTTGTGGGGGACGGTATTAATGATGCCCCTGTTTTAGCGCGTGCAGACGTGGGGATTGCCATGGGCGCGCTGGGCTCGGACGCGGCGGTAGAGGCGGCAGACGTGGTTTTAATGACCGACGAACCCTTAAAAATAGCGCAGGCGGTGGCTTTGGCCCGCTTTACGCTAAAAGTAGTGCGGCAGAATATTGTGTTTGCTTTGGCGGTAAAAGCGGCTATTTTGGCTTTGGGGGCCGGCGGTGCGGCTACTTTGTGGGAAGCCGTATTTGCGGATGTGGGGGTGTCCGTCGTGGCGGTGCTTAATGCCATTCGTCCGCTTAAATATCAGCCTAAAGAAAAGTAGTTTATTAAATAGAAAAGTTGTTTTCCGCTTTCAAGGCGGGTTTAGCGTTCACGCTAAACCCGCCTTGACTTGTTTTTTTTTTTTGATACAGTGGTTTTATATCAAAGCATGTGGGAGGATATGTGA
>UQFW01000045.1 GCA_900540405.1 Candidatus Avelusimicrobium faecicola
CCAACAGCGTTTACAGCAAATCCAGGTATCTGTACCGCAAGGGGAGGCGCAATAATATAGTGTGTTTTTTATAAGCATCTAAAAAACCGGACTTTTAGAAAAGTCCGGTTTTTTGTACCGTTTAGTAAAAGGCCCTGTGCTTAACCCCTTTTTATTTGTAGTGTTTTTGGAGCGTTTTTTGCACTTGCCCCTGGTTGTTTTTAATGCGTATGGCGCTAAAGTGTACGGCCCCGGCTACATTTTTGTATTTTTTCAGCTCCGCCATCTGCTTGTCTAATTCGGCCGGGTCTTTCCATTCGTTGCCGTGCTTATAAGTCCCCAGGCCGATATAGAGCTTCACCTGCGGGTTGCGTTCCATTTCTTTATTCCACCATTTGAGCAGTACGCCGTACGGGGCCACGCGGTGCCCAAAGTGCCAATACAGTTGGGGCACCACATAATCAATCCAGCCTTGTTCAATCCATAGGCGGGAATCGGCATATAAGCCGTCGTCATAGGCGGAAAACGCCCGCGTGGGGGAGCCTGTTGGGTCTTTGGATTGGTTGCGCCACACGCCGAACGGGCTAATCCCCAGCGGCAGTTCCGGCTTGGTGGCTTTGAGGCGTTGGTGTAAATCACGCACGAACGTATTTACATTACTGCGCCGCCATGCGGCTAACGGCTGTCCGTTGCCGTACTTTTTATAAAGCTCCGCATCCGGCCACGGCACGGTTTTGCCGTTCTTTTTAACGGGGTAGGGATAAAAATAATCGTCTAAATGGATGCCGTCCACGTCGTATTTTTCGGCTACTTCGGCAATGACGTTTATGCTGTGGCGGCGCGCCGCGGCAACGGCCGGGTTATAGTATTTGCGCCCGCCGTAAGAAACCAGCCAATCCGGGTGCTTTTTAATGGGGTGGTTTTCCGATAGGGCGGCTTTGGAAACATTTTGCACGCGGAACGGATTAAACCAGGCGTGAAAGGCAAGCCCGCGTTTGTGGGCCTCTTTTATCATAAAGGCAAGCGGGTCATAATGGGGGGATACCCCTTGCCGCCCGGTTAAATAGTAGCTCCAGGGCTCCTGGCGGGAGGGCCAAAACGTGTCCGCCGCCGGGCGCACTTGCACAATCACGGTATTAAAATTTAACTGTTTGAGTAAATCCAGCAAATCGGTAAATTCTTTTTGTTGGGCCGCAGGCGGCAGGCCGGGTTTGGAGGGCCAATCCATATTTTCCACGCTGGCTATCCACACGCCGCGCATTTCTTGCGGCAGAGGCATGGCTTTGTAGCGGGTGTCCGGCTCGTCTAAAACAGAGGGGTTTTTCAAAACCGGGGGTTGCGGTTTGCGGGCGGTAGCGGGGGGAGCCGCCGGCGTTTTGCGGGGAGCTGCGGCGGGTTTTACCGCTTGTTGTTGGATGGCATCCGTCAGCGGAGCGGGGCCCGTTTGCCGGGCAGACGGCACCGCACACGCGGCCGCTAGAAAAACAAACATCAAAAAGGGGAATAATTTACGCATACTGTTAGTTTATCAATTTGTGGGGAAAACAAACAAACGCCCCGGTAAAGGGGCGTTTATGAAGAATGGCGTTAACGGCTTAGCGCAGGGGAAAGGCTCCCTTGGGCTTTGCGCTTGCCCAGCAGAATTTCCGCCGCCGTGCGCAAAGTTTGCGGGGTGGGGCCGTAAAGCGCCAGGGCCGTTTGGGCCTGCGGATAAAAAGCCAAATCATACGGACTTAAAAGGGATATAAATACCGCGCCCGGGTTTTCTTTCAGTAGCGTATTAATAATTTGCTGTTGGGCAGCGTCCGGCGTGCCGTATTTTTGGTACGAGCCGATAACCAATGTTTGCTGTTCTTTGGCGCACGCCCGGGCGGCGGAGAGTTCTTCCGGCTCCGGAGACATCGGCACAAACACGCTTTGGGTTTTTACGCGGGATTCTTCCAGCGTTTGGGTAAACTCAGGCAACATATATTCCAACGCCGGCTCCGTAAAAAATACCGCGCATACGCTTTGCGGGCGTTTGGCAAACGGTTTGCCTTTTACCAGCGTGACCCCGCGCCGAGCCGCTTGCAGGGCGGATTTTTCAAAATCCGTTTGCTTTTTGGGTTTGGCTTGCGGCGTAAATAAACCTGTTTTTTGTTTAAGCTCCCACACCCGCCGGGCGCTTTGTTTCAGGCGTTGCGGGGTGAGCGTTTTGCCGTATTGGGCTTGTATGTAAGCAATCGTATCGTACGGTAAATCTTTGCCGATAAGCGGCATATCCGCCCCGGCTTGGTAGGCTTCCAGTACGGCTTGCGGGGTGCCGTTGGCGCGTTTGGCGCCTTCCATATCCAAACTGTCGGTGGCTATTACGCCCTCAAAACCTAACTCCCCGCGTAAAAGGTCCGTTAAAATGCGGCGGGAAAAGGTGGCGGGGTGTTCTTTATCCAAGGCCGGATAAATAACATGGGAGGACATAATGCCCCAAATGCCCGCATCTATGGCGGCGCGGAACGGCGCAATATGCTGTTCCATTAATTCTTTAAGCGGCAAATCCGTCACCGGGGAGCCAGTGTGGGAGTCCACCGCCGTATCCCCATGGCCGGGGAAGTGTTTGGCAAATGCGGCCACCTGCCGGGCCTGCAAGCCTTTTACGGCCGCTTGCGCGTTTTGCGCCACGCCTTGCGGCCACGCCCCAAAAGAGCGCGTGCCGATAATGGGGTTATTCGGGTTGGTGTTTACGTCCAAATCCGGCGCAAAGTTGATTTGCCCGCCCAGGGCGCGTATTTCGTCCGCCGCCGCCCCGTAAACGGCCCGCACCGTTTTTTTGCTTTGCCCCGCGCCCAAAAGCATATTGGACGGCAGGCGCTTCATACCTAAAAATAAGGGGGAAATGACGGAGCCGGACTCGTAATCAAACGCAATTAAAAGGGGAATTTGGTGGCGGGAGTCTTTTTCCCATTGGCGCAGCTGGCGGATGGTTTGCAAGGTTTGGGCGCGTTTGGCGGCCGGGTCTTCCTGCCCGGTCAGCCCGCCTTTAATCAGCACCGTGCCGATAAGGCCGCTTTTTACGGCTTGTTCATAAGGGGCCTGTTGGCCGGCATCTATGCGTACCACCAGGGTTTGGCCGATTAGTTCTTCGGGCGTTAAATCGTCTACTTGAAGGGGCCCTGCCGCTAGGGCCGGGGCCAAAAACAAAGCCATTAAAAAGCCGCGTATTTTCATAAAAAACCTCCTTATATGCGGTTATTGTAGCAAAAAAATGCATTTTGGCGCGTAGTTATAGAATAGGGCCTTGAATTGTAATGCAAAAGTAGTAAACTGTAAAAAAGGGGGGCGTAAATGCACAAAACCAAACCAATGTTGGCGGTAGTAGCCGCCGTTTTATGGGCCGGGCCGGGGTTCGCCCAGTTGCAGGATACTTGGCATTTTGGCGTAAAGCCGACGGAAAACATCACCACGCTGGAAGTAAACCCCACGCTGACGGTGATTGATAATAAAGAGGGTATTTCCATCAGCGGGGTGACGTTAAAAAGCTACCGGGTGATTGACGAAAATTTTAACTGGGGGGCGGAATTGCCGCTGCTGCGTTTTGAAACGCCGGGCCATTCCGTCAACGGGATAGGCGATATTAGTTTATCCGCCACCGGGGTACATAAACTGCATAGCGGTATAGACGTGGGGGCCAAACTGGAAACCATGCTCCCCACCGCCACCAAAGAGGCCCTGGGCACCGGGAAATGGGTGATTAGTCCGTCCGTTTTTGCGGTTATTAATTTGCCTTACCAGTTTTACATACACGGGGAGTATAAACATTATGTAAGTGTAGCGGGGGACGGCGGGCGCAGTACGGTTAATTACGGCCGCCCGCGCCTGACGGTGGGGTATACCTCTCCGGCCCAGTGGTATGTTTTAACCACGCTTTATTATTATGTGGATTTTGAAAACGATTTACAGCATGAATTTGCACCGGAAGCGGAAATTGGCACTTTGGTAAACGAAGGCACCGCTTTTTACGCCAATGTGAGTACACACGCGGGCGGCAACTGGAAACAAAAGGATTGGGGGGTGAGCATTGGTTTCAAATTACTGTATTTATAAAATTTTTTTCCTATACGAGGGAAAGAGGGGGAGGTACCCCATGGGAATGTACCGCACGTGAAACGGGAGGCTTGTTTTTGGAAGCCTCCCGTTTTGTTGTTTTCTGTACGCAAAAGAACGCTTATATTTGGCGGCGCATGGCCATAAACAGTTGGTCAAAAGTAATGGCAATATCGTACGCTTTTTGGCGGATGAGCGGCCCGTCGGCACCTTTTACCAGGGTATCGGTGATGGGTATAGGCAGCGTAAGCGGTTTATCCAAAAATACATAATGAACAGGGGCTTCACCGTCTGTATCTTGGGTGAGCCGCAGGCCCGCAAGCCATTTACGCATAATTTCTTCCGGGTGTTCGGTAAATGCCTGTTTGGCGAACGGTTCCAACTGCTCTTTTAATAGGGCCGTATCGGACGCCTCTTTGGGGGTTAAAGAAAGCTGGCCCAATATTTTGGAAACAAATAAAATGCCTTCCCCGGGGTAAGACACCGCAAAATACGGTAAAATTTCCCGGTCGCCGTCTTGCCGGAAGACATAACAGTTTTCGTATCGTTCTTGCTCGGTGGGGGTTTCAAGCGTTCGGATAGATATTTCTTTTTGGCTGGTCATAAATACTTCCTCCCCAAAACGGGCCCGGGTTTAAGAGAGCCAAACATTCGCTAGAGTAAAAAAGGCCCGTTTCCTTTATTATAGTACAAAAACAGGCTTGATAAGCGCACTTGGCAGGTGCTAAAATGGGTTAGTTAATTTGGTACAATATAAATAAAAAAGGAGTTTTTAGAATATGAACAAATCTTTTACAATTTTAACGGCCGGTATTTTATTGGGTGCGTGCGGTACTTCTACCGCGCCCGCGCCGGAGCCGGAAACGCAAGTAGTGGAATCTTTCACCCCGGGAACGCCGGTGCCGCCTAAAGCCGGAATGCAGGTGGAAGAAGTAAGCGCCGCCCCGGAACCGGCCTCTGAATATACCAAATACGAAGGCACCCTCCCGGCGGCTGATGCGGCGGGCATAAAAACCACGCTTATTTTGTTTGAAAACGGCCGCTTTGCGTTGGACGAAACGTACATCGGGCGTGACGCTTCTTTTACCCAGGTGGGCACTTATACGCGCCAAGGGGATATTATTACGTTGCAAGCGGAAGAAGACACCCCGCGCTACTATCAGTTGGGCTCCGACACCGCCACCTTGCTGGACCAGGATAAAAAACCTGTGCAAGGGGAACTGGCGCCGTATTACACCTTAAAAAAAGTAAACGAATAACCCAAACACACGCCGGAAAACAGGATTGTATGAGAAAAACCACGGGTGAATGCCCGTGGTTTTTTGCGGCCGTAGGAGTTTGCCAATAAGCAAGTTCCCTGTTTGCTCTATGGGTTGTTTTCCAAATACGGCGTTAAGGTTTTTTTGTGGTTGACGCCTAATTCTTCCAAATGCGCCGCCGCTTTGATAATGCCTTGGTTGCCCCTTAATGCTTTGTCGGCCTCGGTATAGGCTTTATCGGCCGCGGTAAGGGCGGTTTTTACGCCGTCCATACGCTCTACAAAGCGGCTTACGCGGGCGTGCATATCCGCCCCGGTTTTTAGGATTTCTTCCAACATTTTGCTGGTGCGTTCCACCCGCCAAAGCTGTTCCACCACCTGCATAACGGAAAACAGGTTAGACGGCGTGACAATAGCCACTTTTTTAGATTTGGCATACGCGTTTAAGTCTTTATCCGCCTTTAATGCGGCAAAGTAGGCGTATTCTATGGGGATGAACATAAACACGAACTCTAAACCGTTTTTGAACAGTTTGGCCTGGTAATCTTTGGCGGAAAGCTCGTCAATATGTTTGCGGATGGCAGAGAGGTGCTGTTTCAAAAATTGCGCGCGGTGGAAAACTTGCTAAAAACGCGCGGCTACCGCGTGGCCGTAAACAGCCCTTTTGCGGGCGCGATGACCACCCCGCTAAACATCCGCTATACGGCGCTGATGATAGAGATTAATAAAAAGTTGTATCTGCCGGAAGCGGAAATTTTTGCCCCCGGCTCCACCGGGGAAAAGCAGCCCTTGCTTCCCGGTGCGCAAGCCTTGCGTGAAGTGTTGCAAGATGTAGTGGAAATTTTATTAGAAGATACTTTGGAATAAATTTGTGCATCCGCAGGCGGCAAGCGCGGCCCCGGGGTGAGGTATATTTATCCGTAAATAAACGCGCATTTATTCATTGTTATAAAAGTGAAAAAAATATACAATAAAACGAAGGTATGTATTTACCTTTATACCAATACTGAGGTGAAATGTATGAAAAAAATCGTATTGTTGATGATGGCTTGCGCTTTTATGGCCGCCTGCATGGGTACCCGCGGTACCGTCGGTGGGAAAAAAGTTTGCACCAACAGCTATTTGTTGGGCGTGTTGTCTATCAGCGAATTAGTGTCCCCCTGCGGCAAATAAATAATTCTGTTGCAAAAAAAGTGCCCTGGTACAACGCCGGGGTGCTTTTCTTGTAATTTATGTATAAGGACTGGACTATGAAAAGGTTTTTTTGTGTCGCGTGCGTGTGTTTCCTGCTGGCCGCTTGCCAAGCCGACAGGCCCCGGCCGGATTTGAGCAGTGCGCAAGCGGCTACCCAAACGCTTACCGATTATTTTTTGGCAAATCCGCAAGTTGAAAAAATTTTCCCTTATTTATCCCAATGCAAATTGGCGCCTGCCGCCCCGCAAGCGCCCCAACAAAACCAGGCTGTTGCCGCTACTTATATGTGTTCCGTGGAGCCAAACGATACCCAACGCTATATTGCCGTAGTGTCGGCGGACCCGAATTTAATGGGCGAAGTGGATATTTATAAAAATCACGCGAAAGACGCTGTCTATATAGCACTTTTGGATTACGACAAAAAGGCCAACCGTCTAACGGGGTTCAAACTGTTATTCAACGTCCACACCAAGCGCGTAGAAAAACAAACCGAAGTGACCGTGGAGCCTTAACTTTCCGCCGCTCTCGTTTTTAATGTGTGTACGCCAATTAATGCCGGAGCGTTTACATAACCGGAAAACCATTAGCCCGTCCGTGCCGCCCCCGTTCCACCACCCGCCTTGTGGAAAAACAGCCCGCCGCGGCGGCGGAGCCTTAATTCCCCGCGTTTTTAATGTGCGCAGGCGGGGAAAAAGATTCCGCGTTCTCCCACCGGGAAACAAACGCTAAAATAAACGCGTATTCTTTAATTTCTGGGGAAAATACATCCTTTCCCTTTGTTTGTTTGAAACTCCATTTATCAGTTCTTTACTTTTGAAAAATACACGCCCCACAACCTAAAACTCATTTTTGGCGCAATTTTCTATTTTTGTGGCGCTATCCACCCGGGGGCCTTCAAATTATATAGGAATTATTTATGTTATACAATAAAATTGTTAAAATATAAATTAAAAGCTGTTGGGGCGGATAGCAATATGGCAAAAGACCTTTCATCTAAATTAATTAATTTGTTCAAATTTATCAAAGAAATAAATATTGAGAAAATAAATCTCAATTTTTTTGTGTTGGTACCATTGAACCAAATTTTTATAGCGTAAATAAAGTTATATCGTCATTATTTTAGTGTTGTAAGCTCTTCAACTTTTCCCCAAAAATTAGAACAAATAATAAGCATGGGATGTAATCATACGGAGCGGATGGCCTGCCTCTAAGAAGTGCAATTTGTACCGCTGTTTTTAATCTTCGTGCTTTTTAGCATACATTCTATATATATTGATTAAAACATTTATTTTATATTATATGCTTTTAATATTTACATTATATTTTTAGGCTTATTGAAGATTAAATTTTGTTTTTCATCAAAAGTAAACGGCTTCCCGTGTACTACTACCAGATGAGAAAATATTTTCTGAATAAAAAGCTGTATAGGCCCCGATATTAATTAGGTACATTAAATAATCAGGCAAAATTTGCAAAAAATTAACAGCTTTTTTGATAGCTACAAAATATATTATAATAAGCATGAGGATAAGTTTTCAGGAGTGTTTTATTATTTGCATACGCCACCTTGTGGCGTATGAATGGGAAAGGGACTTATGAATACCTCCGCCAAGAGTTTCCACAAGCCCTTTCCCACAATTTCATAAATGCGGTGGAACAATTGATAGTAAAAAAAATAAATATACGCAATTTCTTTCTAAACGGAACAGAGTATTATTTGTTTGGAAAAATATTACTTCAAAATCTCTTTTTATTAGTCACATTTTCTGGTTATTATTACGTCCAAATTTCAAGGTATTAAAGAGCGTTTGGAAGTTTTTACCGGACATACGGAACCGAAGAGCAATAGAAATTAAAGAACAAATGCTTAAAGAATTGTTGAAACAAGCAAAATATTTTAGGCAAAAGTGTATGTCGGCGATGCTACAAAAAACATTAAAGGGGGAAATATGAAAATTATTGTTCAAGCAGGTGGAAAAGGAACTCGATTGGAAGGATTAACACACAATAAGCCTAAATGTTTGGTGCCTGTTAATAATTTGCCCATTCTCTTTTATGCTTTTCAGAAATTCAAAGATGCGGATTTTACAATTATCGCAGATTATAAAACAGATGTTTTGGAAAAATATTTGGCCGCATTTGCCAATCAGTACAAATTTAACATTGTAAAAGCCACCAAAAAAGGCACGGCTTCCGGCATTAAAGAGGCCATAGCGCCCCTGCTTGATGATGAGCCTTTTATGATTATTTGGTGCGATTTGATACTGTCTGACGGATTTGAAATTCCTACGGAAACGGGGAATTATATTGGTATTTCTAAAGATTTTGAATGCCGTTGGTCTTATGTAGAAAATCAATTTATTAAAACCCCTTCAAAAGAGAACGGCGTGGCAGGCTTGTTTGTTTTTGAAAATAAAAAAGTATTGCAGAATGTTCCCGAAGAAGGCGCTTTTGTAGATTGGTTAAAAACGCAACCCATAGCTTTTAAGCGGTTGGATTTGTATGGTT
This sequence comes from Candidatus Avelusimicrobium faecicola, assembly GCA_900540405.1. Lineage (GTDB taxonomy): Bacteria > Elusimicrobiota > Elusimicrobia > Elusimicrobiales > Elusimicrobiaceae > Avelusimicrobium > Avelusimicrobium faecicola. Next base: position 9,020 of record UQFW01000045.1, read on the forward strand.
CCAAGGAAATTGGAACCTTATTGGCTTATTCGGATAATAATGATACTTCGCACCGTTGCCGCCCATTTAATTCTATGGAGTTTGACGGGGATTTGGTCATTAAGCGTGCAATCACAGAACAGGGGCAAAAAATAGCATTAGACGAAATTGCTTGGTATAAGCATGTTAAGCAATTGGGCTTTAAAAATATTCCCGAAATTTACGAGTATGAACCGCTGAAAATGAAACGTGTTCGCGGGAAAAATATCTTTGAATACGATTGTATTACAAAAACACAAAAATGCGATATTTTAACAAGCCTAGTACAGGCGTTGCATACTTTGCATAATCTGGAACCGGCCCAACCTGTTAATGAAAGTGATGTAATAGAAAATTATATTACAAAAACTTTTGACCGTTTATCCAAGGTGGAGCATTTGGTGCCATTTGCGGAACAGGAATTTATCAAAATTAATGGACAATACTATAAAAACATTTTTTTTAATAAAGACGAATTGATTTCCCTAGTACAAAAACACATGCCCACGGAATTTAGGTTAATTCATGGGGATTGCACTTTTTCCAACCTGATGTTTGATACTTTTGATATGCGCGCCGTATTGATTGACCCCAGAGGCTATTTTGGCAAAACAAAGTTGTATGGGGATGCCGATTACGATTGGGCCAAATTGTATTATTCTATCAATGGAAATTATGATTTGTTCAACCGCAAAAAGTTTACCTTGGACATCAGAGAAAAAGATGTAGAACTTGCCATAAAACCTAATAACTGGGGGGATATGAGTGATTATTTCTTTGATTTGTTGCCTAATGTAAAAAAAGAAAAAATCAAAATGTTGCATGGCATTATTTGGCTTTCGTTAACTACTTATGCTTGGGAAGATTATGACTCCATTTGCGCCGCCTTTTATAATGGACTTGTCAAACTGGGAGATTTGTTATGAAGTTAACTCTTTCTTCCCTTCCGCACACTTGGATTTTGGATGTGGACGGTACCATTGTAAAACATAATGGGTATAAAATAGATGGTTATGACACCTTGTTGGCGGGAGTAAAGGAGTTTTTTGCCTCCATACCCTCTCAAGATAGGGTTATTTTGCTCACGGCACGCAAGGCTGAATATTTGCCTGCATTAAAGGATTTTTTAACCAAAAATCAAATCCGTTACGACCATATTATTACGGATGTGCCTATGGGCGAGCGTATTTTAGTAAATGATAATAAACCCAGCGGTTTGAAATGCGCTTATGCAGTTAATAAAGAAAGAGATGGAATCTTTCATTTAGATTATTGCGTGGACAATAGCAAATAGGAAACGATATATGAGATTGTTTGAGAAAATAAAGTTGCACACAATGGATTCTACAAAGTCTAGGGTCATACTTGTATTAGGAAAACCCCTTGTTTATTACCAAAGAGAACATTTTTTTAAATCTTTTACTTTTGCATGGAATTTGCCAGTCAAAAATACCTCTATTCCCGTTTTTTATTTAAAAGTAAATAGAGTTGCTGACTATACTTTGCCGTGTGTCCAACATTGGATAAATATTATTAATAATATGGGTGCTGATTTTTATTTTTTATGTGATAATAAAAAATTACAAAATGAGATATTACGCAGGATTTGTTTCCCTAATATGAATGTCAAATTTATATCAAGTAGCAAGTGCTCCCAATTGAGAAAAATTGTAAAAAACATATCAACTCGGTTTTGGATTAAAGCAACTTATGCCCATTTAACAACCTTTTTTCATGCAAAGAAAACGGGGGTTAGGTCTTTTTGGAATATAGACGCTGACGATACTTTTTTCGCTATGCCAATTGAAAAACTTTCCAAATACTTGAAAAAAGTAGAAGAATACGCAGAAGCATACAATATATCGGCTTTTTCTTTAGATATGCATAGAAGTCGTACTTTTGGAAGGCATTGGTCTTTTGGTATTACATTTACCCGCATGTCAATAGATTGGTTTCATATTTTAGAACAAAATACTGACTCTAAATGGCAGAAATTATACGATAAATATGCTTCTGAATTTAATTTAGATTGGTTTTTTACTTATTTAAGAGATTATAAAAATATAAAAATGGAATCTTTTTATTTAGATAATACTATGTTTATTCATTGGGGAAATTTTTTGCTGAATATTCCAGGGGCTGCTGTTTTTAGTTGGGAAAATAATAGAGTTAAATTCCCAATAATTTTAGGAATCTTAGGTGATGAAAAACTTGGTGATATTCCAATATGTCCAGATTGTATCAAATTTAGTACATCTTGCAAGAAAAAAAGTAATCAGAAATTTATTTCTGATTATTTGGCATATTTATATAAACCTTCAAAGCAAATGGAAAACTTGTATAAAGCAATGACTTTTTAAAAAGTTGTAGATTATTAATTTGGGTTGTAAAAATTAATAATTAAAATTTAAGGGAGCAAATATGCATTCCTATTTATTATCAATACAAAATGTCATAGCAGCAGAAATTAAAACATTAGAAAGAGAAGCACTTCTTTTATCATCTTCCCACTTATCTCATGTATTAGACTTAATGCAAAATACGCAAGGCAGGATTGTTTTTACGGGAATGGGTAAATCCGGCATTATTGCGCAAAAAATTGTAAAACATATTATTACGGATGTGCCTATGGGCGAGCGTATTTTAGTAAATGATAATAAACCCAGCGG